>JBKJSO010000271.1:0-3581 GCA_046595835.1 Acidimicrobiales bacterium
GCACTCGTCGGGCGCCGGGGGTGCTGGGTAGCCTCGCCCGGTGAGCTCGACGATCATCTACACCCACACCGACGAAGCGCCGGCCTTGGCCACGTACTCGTTGCTGCCCATCATCCAAGCCTTCGCCAGCGCGGCGGGCGTGGAGGTGCAGACCCGTGACATCTCGCTGGTCGGGCGCATCAAGGCCAGCTTCCCCGACCACCTCACCGAGGCGCAGCGGGTGCCTGACGCCCTGACCGAGCTGGGCGCGCTCACCCTGCGGCCCGAGGCCAACATCATCAAGCTCCCCAACGTGAGCGCCTCCGCTCCGCAGCTCAAGGCCGCCATCACCGAGCTCCAGGCCAAGGGGTACGCACTCCCCGACTACCCCGACGAGCCGTCGACCGACACCGAGCGTGACATCCGCACGCGCTACGACCGGATCAAGGGCAGCGCCGTGAACCCGGTGCTGCGCGAGGGCAACTCCGATCGCCGAGCCCCGGCATCCGTGAAGCACTACGCCCGCACGCACCCGCACTCGATGGGCGCCTGGTCGCCGGAGTCGAAGACGCACGTCGCCACGATGACGTCCGGGGACTTCCGCTCCAACGAGCGCTCCGTCACCCTGGCCACCGACGACGTCCTCCGCATCGAGCTGGTGGCTGCCGACGGGAGCACCACCGTCCTCAAGGCCTCCACGCCGGTGCTGGCCGGCGAGGTGATCGACGCCACCGTGATGAGCAAGCGGGCCCTGGTGGACTTCCTCACTGCCCAGATCGCCGACGCCAAGGCCAAGGGCGTGTTGTTCTCGCTGCACCTCAAGGCCACGATGATGAAGGTGTCCGACCCGATCATCTTCGGACATGCCGTCGAGGCCTTCTTCCCCGAGGTGTTCGCCCAGCACGGCGCCACCCTCGACGCGGCCGGCATCAGCGCCAACGACGGGCTGGCCAACCTGCTGACCGCCGTCGAGTCGCTTCCCGCCGCCGAGCGCAGCGCCATCGAGGCCGGCATCCAGAAGGCGTTCGACCACGGTCCGGCCGTGGCCATGGTCGACTCCGATCGCGGCATCACCAACCTGCATGTGCCGAGCGACGTCATCGTCGACGCGTCGATGCCGGCGATGATCCGCACGTCGGGCCAGATGTGGAACGCCGCTGGCGACCCGCAGGACACCAAGGCCGTGATCCCCGACAGCTCCTACGCCGGGATCTACGAGGTGGTGATCGACGACTGCCGCGCCAATGGCGCCTACGACCCCACCACGATGGGGTCGGTCTCCAACGTCGGGCTCATGGCCCAGCAGGCCGAAGAATACGGCTCGCACGACAAGACCTTCGAGATCCCGGTCGCGGGCCGGGTGCGCGTGACCGACGGGGCCGGCGCCACGCTGCTCGAGCACCCGGTGGAGGCGGGCGACATCTGGCGGATGTGCCAGGCCAAGGACCTCCCCATCCAGGACTGGGTGAAGCTGGCGGTCACGCGAGCACGGGCCACCGGCACCCCCGCGGTGTTCTGGCTCGACGATCTCCGAGCCCACGACCTCGAGCTCATCAAGAAGGTGCGTCGCTACCTCAACGACCACGACACCGAGGGCCTCGACGTCCAGATCCTGTCTCCGGTCGAGGCGATCGCCTTCTCGCTCGAGCGGATCCGCAAGGGCGAGGACACGATCTCCGTGACCGGCAACGTCCTGCGCGACTACCTCACCGACCTCTTCCCAATCCTCGAGCTCGGCACGAGCGCCAAGATGCTCTCGATCGTGCCGCTCATCAACGGTGGCGGCCTGTTCGAGACGGGTGCGGGCGGGTCAGCACCCAAGCACGTGCAGCAGCTCGTGAAGGAGAACCACCTGCGCTGGGACTCGCTCGGCGAGTTCTTGGCGCTGGCCGCGTCGTTCGAGCACCTGGCCACCACCACCGGCAACAAGCGCGCGCAGATCCTCGCCGACACGCTCGACCGCGCCACGGGTCGCGTGCTCGAGGAGGGCCGGTCGCCGTCTCGCAAGGTCAACGAGATCGACAACCGCGGCAGCCACGTCTACCTCGCGCTGTACTGGGCCGAGGCGCTCGCCGCCCAGACCGACGACACCGAGGTGGCCCGCTCGTTCGAGCCGCTGGCTGCTCGTCTCGCCCACGACGAAGCCACGATTCTGGCCGAGCTGCTGGCGGTCCAGGGCCAGCCCGTCGACCTCGGCGGCCACTACAGCCCCGACCTGGCCGTCGCCACTGCCGCAATGCGCCCGTCCCCCACCTTCAACGCCGCCCTCGCCACCCTCGCCTGACCGCGTCGGCCGCGCCCCCACCCACTCACCCGCCCAGCGTTCTCGGGCGGCGGGTCGCGGCGCGTCGGATCAACGTCAACTCGGTCAGGGTCCCTAGTGTCTCGGCGATGCGGAACCACTCGGTTGTGGCGTTCAACACGGCGACGACATCGACGAACAAGATCCACGACGACGAGGTGGCCCGTCGCTTCGGCTTCCGCGGCGGACTCGTGCCGGGCGTGGACGTGTACGCCTACCTCTGCCATCCGCCCGTCGACGCGTGGGGGCTCGCCTGGCTCGAGCGCGGCACGATGCAGGCCCGGTTCCACAAGCCGGTGTATGACGGTCGGCGCGTCGACATCTCTGCTGAGGCGGACGACGCGCTCGCGCTGTGCGACGACACCGGCGAGCTGTGCGCAACAGCGACAGCAACGCTGCCCGACACGCCCGCGCCCGTGCCCGACCCCAGTGACTGGCCCGACGTGCCGCCGGCCGCGGACCCGCCGCCCGCCGCGCCGGAGGTGCTGGTGCCGGGGACGGCGTTCGGGCTGGCGCCGCACCGCTTCCATGCAGACGTGGCGCAGCAGTACCTCAGCGACGTGCGGGAGACATCGCCGCTCTTCGCCGAGGCGGGCATCGCACATCCGGGGTGGATCCTGCGCGACGCCAACTACGTGCTGTCGGCCAACGTGCGGCTGGGACCGTGGATCCACGTGGAGTCGACCGTGCAGCACCACGGCGTGGTGCACGACGGCGAGGCGGTGGCCGCCCGCGCCCTGGTCACCAAGGAGTGGGACCACAAGGGGCACCGCTTCGTCGAGCTCGACGTGCTCCACCTGGCCGACGATCGGCCGGTCGCCCGCAGCTGTCACACCGCCATCTACCGCCCCCGCGGCGCCTGACCACCCCGCCCACTGGTTCTGTGCACCCTCACCCACGCATGGCGTGGGTGAGGGTGCACAGAACCGGGGAGGGTCAGCCGAGGCCGAGGTTGGCGTGGATCTGGCGGACGGCGACCGATCGGTTGAGCGCATAGAGATGCAGGCCCGGGGCGTCCTCAGCGAGGAGCGCGGCCCCGAGCTCGGTGGCCACCTCGATGCCGATCTTGGCCACCTCGGCGGGCTGGTCCTCCACGGCCAGCAGCCGCTCCAGCATCGGAGCGGGGATGGCGCTGCCGTTCATGCCCGCCATGCGCTGCACGCCGGCCACGCTCGCGATCGGCATCACGCCGGGCAGGATCGGCTTGTCGCAACCCAGATCGGCCAGCTCGTCGACGAGGCGCAGGTAGTCGTCGACCTCGAAGAAGAACTGCGTCATCGCGAAGTCGGCCAGCTCGAGC
>JBKJSO010000336.1:0-3040 GCA_046595835.1 Acidimicrobiales bacterium
CACGATGACGATGACGATACGACGACGCCAACCCGTCAGGCGTCGCGCCGCCACCCTCGGCGACGGCATGTACCAGGATGGCAATCGCTGCTCGTCATCGGCGGCGGCGAGGTCCCAGAGTGACACTGCGTCGGCACCAAGCACGGGGTTTGGGTCGGCGGCCAACGCCAGCTCGGTCAGCTCCTCATCGCTGAGTTCGATCGGTTCAGCCTCGGACGTCTTCGATGCAGACACCAGCCATCTCCCGCTCATCGGCCCATCGTGAAGCGTAGGGCGATGCTGGCTAGATACATCGGCACCAACCGCAACGTCGCGGCACGGTGGGGTTACCGTCACGTCCGGCACAATTGTCCCAGGTGACTGACACAGAGGAGTAGCGATGACCGTCGTCTCCGTCCACATCGCCGATGTTGGCCTGCCGAAGTCGCTTGGCCTCATCCGGCACCCGCGTCCGGCGTCGATCCCAGGACTGTTGCAAGCCAACGCGGGTATTGCTGCCAAGTTCGGCACGATCCCCCCGCGGCCATCGCCCGGGCGCGTCGGACTCATCGCGTTCTGGCAGGACGAGGTCGCACTCCAGCAGTTCGAGTCGACCCATTCGCTCGCCGCCAAGCTCGGCGGCGGGCTCGTGGTGTACGCCCGGCCGTTGCGCATCCACGGCGCCTGGCCCGGCATCAGCGAAGACGTGCCGAGGCATCGCAACATCGACCACGACGGTCCAGTGCTCGTGCTCACCTTGGCGAAGACGAAGTTCTCGCGCGGCCTTCCCTTCTTCCGTGCCAGCGCCCCAGCGGAGAAAGCCGTTGTGAGGGCGCCGGGCAACGTGTTCTCAAGTGCTGTCCTGCGCCCGCCGTTCATGTCGACGGTCTCATTGTGGGACAGCAGCGATGCGGCGATGGACTACGCGTTCAGTGGCCATCAGGCGGGACACCCCGAAGCCATCGCTGCCGGTCGCGTCAAGCCGTTCCACCACCAGCAGGCGTTCGTCCGCCTCGCCATCGATGAGATCCGCGGCTCGCTCGCCGGGCACAACCCGCTACCGCCGGGCGCAGTCCGCGTCTGACTCTTCAGATCCTGGGGCGCCGTCCCTCGACGAGGCGTTGGCGCCGCGATGGAGCTGGTACTCCCGCCAGGTCAGCCACATCACGAACAGATCGAAGACTGTCAACGCGAGGAGTCCTGCCGACGGGGCGTAGGTCATCCGGTAGAGCTGGTACACAACGAACGCTCCAAGGAACGCGAGCATCCATGGGTACGCCCAGCGCTGCTGGCGGAGCAGGGCGACCACGAGGACGATCTTCACGATGCCGTGCGAGAGAAGGTAGAAGGCGCCGAAGGTCTGGGTGTGATGGAGATCCGTGGTGAGCCGCAGCAGATGGTGGGCGATGTAGTCGTCCGGATCTTGCGAGAGCTCGGCGCGGGTCAGTCGCACGGCAAGGTGGTTGAGTGAGCCCGCCGAGAGTGTGAGCAGAAGAACGCCGCCGATGACTTCCACGAGGCCGTTCAGTCCCTTGAGGACGATGCCGACGTCGAAGACCCGATCCAGCAACCGTCGCCGACCAGCGACCTCGACCGCCGGGTCAGCCATTGCCACGCCTCAAGGCTACTCGGGCGGTGTGCCAGCGATCTCTGGTGCGTCCTCGACCGACAGGCTGGCGCGATGGGCGGCGTCGACGTGCCGAGCGCTCTTGACCATATGTAGTCACTCTGTTAAATAACCAGTCTATGAACTATCTGCAGGAGCGACGGGAACGATGACCGTGACGGCCCCCGATCGGTTCGACGTCGTGTTCGCCGCCTTGTCGGACCCGACGCGGCGCTCGATCGTGCGTCGGTTGGCCGACGGCGAGGCAACCGTGCTCGAGTTGGCGGAGCCGTTCCCGATCAGTCTCCCGGCCATCTCCCGTCATCTGAAGGTCCTCGAGCGGGCGGGCCTGATCAGTCGCGGCCGAGATGGCCAACGGCGGCCATGCCAGCTGCGGCCGGAGCCTCTGGTCGAGATCGCCTCGTGGGCCGAGCACACACGGGCTGCGTGGGAGCACCGACTCGATCGGCTCGATGCGCACCTCCGCCGCACATCTGACCGAACTGCACCCCCGCCGACATCGGAGAAGCCATGAGCGATACCCCGACCATCACCGATCCGACGACGTGGGCCCTCGATCGTGAGATCGTCCTTGTTCGAGTTCTTGACGCCACACGCGAAGCGGTGTTCGCCGCGTGGACCGATGCGGAAGCCTTCTGCCAGTGGTTTGGTCCCGATGGGTTCACCTGCACCGTCCGAGAGATGGACGTGCGCCCGGGAGGTCGAGCGTGCTTCGACATGGTTTCCGGTGACGGCACCATGTTCACGAATCGCTTTGACTACCTCGACGTCGTTCCGGTCGAGCGGCTGGTGCTGGAGCACGGGTCCGACGTCGACGATGACCCGGCACGCTTCCGAGTGACGATCGTCCTCGATGAACAAGCCGATGGAAAGACGGTGTTGACGCTGCGGCAGCTTCACCCAACCGTCGAGCAGCGGGCTGCAACCATCGGCTTCGGCGCTGTCGAGCTCGGTCTGCAGACGATGCAGAAGCTCGCTCGCCATCTCGGGGTCGCCTGAATCCCCCGGGCCGATGAGATCTCGCCGCCGACAGGCGGCGGAGCGTTCGATGATCGGGCGGCTTAGGGTCGCGGCGTGAGACAGCAAGGTCCTCGTTGGCGCGCGCGGCGGCTACCAGCCTGGTTGGCTCGGCTGGCTGCGATCGGCGAGCTGTCGTCGGACTCGGAGGAGCTTCGAGTTCGCAAGGCGGTGTTGACGCTTTCTTCAGTGCTGATGGCGAGCCTCGCGTTGGTGTGGGTGGCGACCTACGCCGCGCTGGGCCTGTGGTCGTCGGCAGCGATTCCCCTCGCGTACCAGCTCGCCTCAGTGGTGAGCATCGTCACCTTCGTCCGCACGCGCCGTTATCGGCTGTACCGCTCGAGCCAGCTGTGGATGAGCTTGCTGATGCCCTTCGTCCTGCAGTGGAGCCTCGGCGGCTTCGAGAACTCCTCCGCT
>JBKJSO010000344.1:0-6498 GCA_046595835.1 Acidimicrobiales bacterium
CCAAGAAGAAGGCCGCAGCCAAGAAGGCTCCGGCCAAGAAGAAGGTTCCGGCCAAGAAGAAGGCCGCAGCCAAGAAGAAGGCAGCCAAGAAGCGCTGACCTGCTCCCGCGGGTGCCGGGGGTGCCTCTGGGCACCGACGGGACCGGGCCGAGGTGCTCTGCGCACGTCGACCCGGTCCCCCGGCCCAGTGGGGCTCGCCACGGCGATAGCGTCGCCGGGTGCGCCTCGCGACCTGGAACGTCAACTCGCTGAAGGCCCGCCTCGAGCGAGTGGAGGAGTGGCTGCTCGAGTGTCAGCCCGACATCGTCTGCATGCAGGAGACGAAGCTGGCCGACACCGCCTTCCCCACCATGGCGTTCTCGGCCCTCGGCTACGAGAGCGCCCACCATGGCGAGGGCCGGTGGAACGGTGTTGCGATCCTCAGTCGTGTGGGGCTCGACGACGTGGTGATGGGCTTCGCTGACGCCGACGCAGCTGACCCCGAAGCCCGGCTCATCACCGCCACCTGTGGGGGCGTCCGGGTGATGAGCGCCTACGTGCCCAACGGCCGAGCGCTCGACCACGAGCACTACCAGTACAAGCTGCGCTGGTTCGAGCGTCTGCTGAGGCACCTCGATGCCACGGCCGAACCTGGTCGACCCACGGCGCTGTGCGGTGACTTCAACGTGGCACCGGCCGACATCGATGTGTGGGACATCGCAGCGCTCGTCGATGCCACCCACGTGAGCGAGGCCGAGCGCAAGGCGCTCGGACGACTGCTCGACTGGGGGTTGCGGGACGTGTTCCGCGAGCAGTTCCCTGATACCGAGCGCCTGTACTCGTGGTGGGACTACCGAGCCGGCAACTTCCACAAGGGGATCGGCATGCGCATCGACCTCGTGCTCGGCTCAGCACCGTTCGCCGACCGCGTCGAGTGGACGCTCATCGATCGCAATGCCCGCAAGGGCAAGCAGCCCTCGGACCATGCTCCCGTCGTCGTGCAGTCGGCGGAGATGTCGTCGTGAGCCGCGACGACGCCAGCGACGACGCCAGCGACGGGCCTGACATCGGGCGGCTCGCGCCCGGCTCCCCGGCGTGGGCCACGCACCTCAATGAGCTGCGCGACCTCGACCTCTCGCCGCGCCGGGCAGAGCTGATCCGGCTCTCGGAGGCCGTGCGCGAGGTGCTGCACCGCCTGGTGCAGACCAGCGCCCCGGTCGAGGTGATCGCGGCGGCGGCCGACCAGGTCGAGGTGGTGGCCGCTCTGATGGCTGAACACCGCTCGGCGTCGATCTACGAGGGGTTCGCCGAGTCCGCGAACGCGGGCGAGCCGTTCGCCTTCTTCGACCACAGCCCGATGCTCGGGCGAGCCAACCCGCTGGCCCCACCGATCGAGCTGAGCCTCGAGAACGGCCGGATCCTGGGCCGAGCCACGTTCGGGCAGGCGTACGAGGGACCACCGGGCTGCGTCCATGGAGGGTTCATTGCGGCGGCCTTCGATGAGGTGCTCGGCTCCACGCAGTCGCTCTCCGGAGCGCCGGGCATGACCGGCCGGCTGACGGTGCACTACCGCTCGCCAACACCGCTGCTCACGGAGCTCCGCTTCGAGGGCACGCTCGATCGGGTCGACGGGCGCAAGATCCACACCACGGGTCGACTGTGGGCGGGCGATCGTCTCTGCGCCGAGGCGGAGGGCCTGTTCATCTCCATTGACTTCGCCAAGTTCGCCGAGCTCAGGGCTCGACGCGACGAACAAATCCAGGCCCTGCCCGACTGATCCTCCGGGAGCGACAGGTCAACCGGCGAGGAAGGTGTCGACCACGCCGACCTCGTCGTCGAGGTGCTCGCGCAGGCCCGACACGATGGCGTTCTCGACGGCACCGCCGACGAGCAGCGCCCGCACCTTGATGTCGCCCTCGCAGTGCCGACGGGTGCCCTCGCCGTCGGCTTCGAACCGATACGAACCACTGCAGGTGAAGCGGTCGGCGTAGTGGTCAGGCACCATGGTGAAGGTGGTGGTGCGCGACTTGAGGTCGTGCACCGCGTGCTCCACCCAGGTCAGTCGATCGGGGTCGAGCACGGCTCGGGCCGCGGAGGACAGCTGGCCACTGAAGCGGTACCGGATCTGCAGCCCCACCTCGTCGCCGGAGGCCTCGTGAGCGAGCACCTCGGGGCGCGACATCTTGGGGAGGTCCTGGAACGCGAGGTACAGCGCGGGGTCGGCGTAGGCGCGGGCAACCGCGTCGGGGGGGGCATGGAAGCGCTGATCGATCGTGAACCTCATCGCGGGCTCCTCGTGTCGGCGGGCAGGTCTGGTGCGGACGACTGCAGCGCGTCGAGGATGGCAGCGCCGAACCGGCTGGCGAGGATCGTGCCGACGCCGTGGATGGCGCCGAGCTCCTCGAGGTCCTGGGGCCGGGCAGCCGCCACTCGAGCGAGGACGTGATCCGGCAGAACGGTGGCGGGGTCGACGCGCGCAGCGCGCGCGGTGGTGTCCCGCCACTGGTGGAGCGCGTCGAGCCCGGGCACACCGACTCGGCGGGCTCGTGCGAGCATCGCTCGCCGTTCCGCGACCTCCTGGGCCCACCCCTCCACGGGCGGCGTCGGGACTCGCTGCTCGTGGGTGCGGTCCGTGTCGGTCGGCTGTCGGCGGACGATGGGGTCGAGCAGGGCGGAGCGCCGCCGTTCCACGACCTTGCTGGAGAAGGTGCGCTGCTCAGCCCACGTGATGCGGAGCTCCCGTTGGGCTCGGGTCATGGCGACGTAGAGCAGGCGTGCCTCTTCGGCTCTGGCGGCCGCCGTCTTGGCGTGGGAGATCGGTACGTAGCCCTCTTCGATGCCCGCCAGGTGCACGGTCACCCACTCCAGCCCCTTGGCGGCGTGGAAGGTGGCGACGTCGATGGCGTCGCCACCTCGCGTGGTGTCGCCCTCTGACTGCACCGTGGCCGTGAGCCAGCGGGCGAACCCGTCGGCGCGGCCCATCGGATCGAGGCGCAGGAAGTCGCGTCCCATGCGCAAGAGGGTGGCGGTTGCCTCGTCGCGCTCCTCGCGCGCCTCGCGGGCGAGAGCGGCCAGCGTGGGGCCGATGTCGGGATCGTCGTCCTGGGTGCCGGGTGCCTCAAGCTGCAGCTCGATGTCGGAGAGGGCCGTGCCGAGCGGTGTGGTGGCCGATCGCAGCTCGCGCAGGGTGCTGCGGATCTCGGGTCGATCGAGGAAGGCAGCACCACCACGGATGCGGTGGGGGATCCCTGACTCGCGCAGGGCCTCGGTGAGCAGGTTCGTCTGGGCGTGCGTGCGGACGAGCACGGCCTGGTCCGACCACGGTCGACCCGGCGCGTGGGCAAGGCGCACGGCCCGGGCGACCGCGATGGCCTCGGCGCGGTCGTTGGCGTGGGCTGAGAGGTGCGGTGGCGGGCCATCGGCACGGCGCGCCTCGACCTGCTGCGCGGGCTGGCGCGCGCCGCGCAGCACCGACGCGGCCGCATCGAGGATCTGCGGGGTGGAGCGGTAGCTGCACACGAGCTCGACCACCTGGGCGGGGGGCCAGTGTCGGTGGATGTCGAGCAGGAACCCGGCGTCAGCTCCGTTCCACCCGTAGATCGCCTGCTGCGGATCGCCCACCGCCGTCACGTCGTAGCGCTCGCCGCGCCAGGCCTCGAGCAGGCGGAACTGGAGCGGGTTCACATCCTGGAGCTCATCCACGTAGAGGTGGCGGAACCGCCAGCGCTGCACAGCTGCGAACGTCTCGTCGTCCTCGAGCGCGCGAGCGCACAGCGCGAGTAGGTCGTCGAAGTCCACCAAACCGCCGCGACGCTTGCGGATCTCATAGGCGGCGTAGGCCTCGGCCACGAGCTCGGCGCGCAGGGCGGGCCGGCGGGCCGCCGCCGCTGCGGCCTCGACGTAGGTGTCGGGGGTGATCATGCGGGCCTTGGCCCACTCGATCTCGTTGGCCAGGTCGCTGATCGTCGACCGCCCGTCTCGGCCGGGCACCTTCGGTGCCACCTCGGCGAGCAGTCGGCCCTTGCTGTCGAG
The DNA here is from genome assembly GCA_046595835.1 of Acidimicrobiales bacterium. Lineage (GTDB taxonomy): Bacteria > Actinomycetota > Acidimicrobiia > Acidimicrobiales > VFJN01 > VFJN01. The sequence continues at coordinate 4,012 of JBKJSO010000344.1, forward strand.
AAGGGTGAGCGCCTCGCGGCGCTGGTCGGCCCAGCGGGCCCGCAGCACGCCCCAGGCCACAGCGTGGAAGGTGCCAGCGGTGCCGTCGCCCCGCAACCCGAGCCGGGCGAGTCGCTCGGTGAGCTCCCCGGCCGCCTTCCTCGTGAACGTGAGGGCGAGGACATGGCGGGGATCGGCCTCGCCGGTGGCCACCCGGTAGGCGATGCGTCGGGTGAGCACACGCGTCTTGCCCGATCCTGCAGGAGCCAGGATCACGAGGGGCATCGACGTCGAGGTGACGGCGAGGCGCTGGGTCGCGTCAAGCCCCTCGAGCAAGGCCTCGGGATCCATGGATCCGGACCCTACGCTGCGCAACGTGGTCGACGTCCCTCTCGAGCGCTTCGAGGTCCTCGTGGCAGAGGCCCTCGACGGCATCCCCCCGGACCTCGGCCGCCTCATGGACAACGTGGCGGTGTTCGTGCAGGAGGGGAGCCCTCGCTCGGGTCTCCTGGGGCGCTACGAGGGCATCCCGCTCACCAAGCGGGACCGCGGCTACGAGGGCATGGTGCTGCCCGATCGCATCACGATCTTCCGCCAGTCGATCCTGGCCGGCTGCGCCACCGAGGCCGAGGTGGTGCGCCAGGTGCGCATCACCGTGGTCCACGAGGTGGGCCACCACTTCGGGATCGACGACGCTCGCCTCCGCCAGCTCGGATGGGCCTGAGCCAGGCCGGTCCCGGCGTTACGCTGCGCGCCATGCCGTTCTCCCGCAAGCTCCTGAACGACGGTGAGGACGTGGTGCTCGACCTGCACCCGCACTGGGAGTTCTTGGTGAAGCAGGCCACTGTGCTCGCCGTTGCGGTCATCGTCGGCATCGTGGTGCTCACCAAGGACCTGCCCGGCTGGGTGGAGGCGGCCGTGGGGCTGGGCGTGCTGGCTGGGCTGCTGTGGTTCGTGAGCACCTATGCCAGATGGGTCACCACGAACTTCGTGGTGACGAGCGACCGCCTCATCTACCGGCACGGGGTGTTGGCCAAGCACGGCATCGAGATCCCGCTCGAGCGGGTGAACACCGTGTTCTTCAGCCAGACCATCCTGGATCGCATCGTGGGGTCAGGTGATCTCGTGATCGAGTCGGCCGGTGAGATGGGCCGCCAGAACTTCTCCAACGTGCGCAAGCCCTCGGCCGTCCAGAACGAGATCTACCGTCAGATGGAGCAGAACGAGAACCGCAAGTTCGACCGCATCGGCGCCGGGCAGGGCGTCGCCGCCACCTCCGGCGCCAGCGTGCCGGAGCAGATCCAGCAGCTCGACGCGCTGCGCCAGCAGGGCGTGCTCACCGACGCGGAGTTCCAGGCCAAGAAGGCGGAGCTTCTTCGCCGCATGTGAGCGGTCGGGCACCCGGGGTCTTGACCGCCCGGTCAAGACCCCAGCAGGATGGCCGGATGCCTACCGACGAACGCATCGCCAAGGCCAACGGGATCGAGATCTGCTACGAGACCCACGGCGACCCCAGCGGTGAGCCGATGCTGCTGATCATGGGCCTCGGGAGCCAGCTCCTCCACTGGCCGCTGCCGCTCGTCGATGCCCTGGTGGACCGCGGGTTCTACGTCATCCGCTACGACAACCGCGACGTCGGCCTATCGTCGAAGTTCGAGGACAGCCACGGTGGCGACTTCCTCACCACGTTCCTCGCCGCCACCCAGGGCGATGCCGTCGACGTGCCGTATCTGCTTGCGGACATGGCGGCCGACGCGGTCGGGCTGCTCGATGCGCTCGACATCGCCTCGGCCCACGTGGTCGGTGTGTCGATGGGCGGGATGATCGCTCAGACGGTCGCCATCGAGCACCCCAGGCGGGTGCGCACGCTCACCTCGATCATGTCCACCACCGGTGAGCTCGACGTCGGCCAGCCATCGCCTGAGGCCATGGGGGCGCTGATGGCGCCGATCCCCACCAACCGCGACGAGGCGATCGCCGCCGGGGTGGCCAGTCGCAGGGTGATCGGCAGCCCCGACCACTTCGACGAGCACCACGTGCGCGACCTCTCCACCCGGGCCTACGACCGCTGCTGGAACCCGGCCGGCACAGCCCGCCATCTGCTCGCCATCGTCTCGTCAGGGAGCCGGGCTGAGGCCCTCACCAAGCTCGACGTGCCCACCTTGGTGATCCACGGCGACGTTGACCCACTCGTGCGCCCCACTGGCGGCCAGCGCACCGCTGAGCTGATCCCTAGTGCCGAGCTCGTGATGCTCGAAGGGATGGGCCACGACCTGCCCACCGCCTTCACCGGCCCCATCGTCGAGGCCATCACCGGTCTCGTGGCACGCGCCTCACACGTCTGATCGCACCGCGTCCGATCCATCACGTCCGATCCATCACGTCCTGATCCCACTACACGGAGGAACCCCATGCCCGGACCCCTCGCCGGCCTGAAGATCATCGAGATCGCGGGCATCGGCCCCGGTCCCTTCTGCGCCATGATGCTGGCCGACATGGGGGCCGACG
>JBKJSO010000440.1:0-4057 GCA_046595835.1 Acidimicrobiales bacterium
AGGGTGACCAGCGTGAACTTCGACCCCGCGCGCTCCAGGAGCCCTTCGATGGCCGGGTTCATCATCGTGTCGTGGCGCGACGCCATGTCAGATCCTCTTCAGCTCGCAGTCGGGACACGAGATCGTACCAGCGCGACGGCTACGAACGAGCAATCCGAGCCGCGTCGATGACAGAGGCCACCTCGGCGATGGCCCGTTCGAGGTCGTCGTTCACGATCGTGCGCATGCCCAGCCGCTGGGCCGCGGCGGCCTCCGACTCGGCGATGGCCAGGCGCTTGTCCACCTTCTCTGGCGGGTCGCCCCGCCCCTCGAGCCGCCGCCGCTGCTCATCCCGGCTCGGCGCATCGATGAAGAGCAGCACGGCATCTGCGTGCCGCTCGAGCACCTGGCCCGCTCCCTGCACGTCGATCTCGAGCACGACGTCGCGACCCTCGGGCGGCTCCGGTAGCGGCGTGCCCTGCAGGTAGTCGAGGAACGGAGCCCATTCGAGAAACCCGTCACCCGCGATCCGGTCTTCGAACTGCTCGGTGGTGACGAAGGTGTACGCGTCGGCTGCCTCACCCGTGCGCGGCGCGCGCGTCGTCCAGGAGCGACTGAGCCAGAGCAGGGGGTCCCGGGCGACGAGCTGGGCGACGAGGGTGCCCTTCCCGACGCCGCCGGGGCCCGAGATGACGATGACCAAGGGCGATCAGCGGAACGCTTCGAGGAGCGCCTTGCGCTGCTGCTCACCGAGCCCGCGCACCCGACGGGTGTCGGCGATGCCGATCTCCTCCATCGTGCGGCGAGCCTTGACCTTGCCGACACCAGGCAGCGCCTCGATGACGGCGAGCACCTTCATCTTGCCGACGTGGTCGTTCGTGCTGGACTGGCTGAGGAGCTCGGCGAGGGTGATGGAGCCCATCTTGAGCTTCTCCTTCAGCTCGGCTCGCGCCCGGCGGGCCAGGGCCGCTTTGGCCAGGGCCTGCTCGCGCTGCTCAGGGGTGAGGACAGGAGGCTGCGGCATGCCGCGCACCCTAACGCGCGATCGACGCCGCGATGGCCGCTGCCGCGCCGGCTGGGTCGTCGGCCTGCGTGACCGCCCGCCCGAGCACGAGGACGTCCGCGCCGGCGGCGATCGCTTCCTGCGGTTCGGCCGCTCGCGCCTGGTCGTGCAGCGGCACCCCGGCGGGGCGGATGCCGGGGACGACCGCCGTGAGCTGGGGCCCGAGGCGCTTCACCTCGGCCACGTCGGAGGTGGCGCACACGACGCCGCCGCACCCCGCGGCCAGCGCTGCTCGCACGCGCTCGCCGAGCACCGCCGAGGGCGCGTCTGCCTCGCTGGTGAGGATCGTCACGGCGAGCCCGGTGGGCCGCCGCAGACCGGCGTCGGCTGCGCCCCCCAGGAAGCCCTCCACCCCGGCAGTCAGCATCGAGACGCCGCCCTGGGCGTGGAAGTTCAGGTAGGTGGCACCTAGGGCCCCGATCACGCGCGCGGCCCGGCCGACAGTGGTGGGGATGTCGTGGAACTTCAGATCGCAGAACACGTCGTAGTCGAGCTCCGTGAGCGCGCCCACCACGTCGGGACCCGCCGCGCTGTAGAGCTCGAGGCCCACCTTGGCGACCCCGAACCAGGGACGGAGCTGGCGCGCCAGACGGAGGGCCACCACCGCGTCGTCGACGTCGAGGGCGACTGCGAGTCGGGAGCGGATCTCCGGCGGAGCCTCCGCGGCGGCGATGGTCATGGTGCTGTCTCCCTTCGGTGGGCAGCGCCCACCACATCGGTGATCGAAGTGCGGCCGGTGCGACTCGCCCAGCGGTGCAGATCCGCGAGCACCCGCGCCGGAGCACGAGGGTTGGCGAAGGTCGCCGTGCCGACCTGGATCGCCGACGCCCCGGCGAGCAGGAGCTCGGCGGCATCGGCACCGCTGGCGACACCCCCCACCCCCACGATCGGGAGGTCGGGCAGCGCGGCGTGCACATCGTGCACGGCCCGCACGGCGATCGGATGGATGGCGGGTCCGGACAAGCCACCGCCGCGCTCGCCCGATCCCAATCGGTAGTGACCGGTCTCGGGATCGATGGCCATGCCCAGGACCGTGTTCACCAACGTGATGGCCTCGGCGCCGGCCCGTTGTGCCGCAGCCGCGATGGGCACGAGGTCGGTGACGTTCGGGCTGAGCTTGGCCCAGCGGGGGCGGCCACAGACGGCCGTGGCGGCCACGGCCTCGGCGGTGGCCGCCTCGGAGTGGGCGAACAGATCGCGCGCCGCCTCGGTGTTCGGACACGACAGGTTGACCTCGACGGCGATCACCTCGGGGGGCGCAGCGGCGAGCAGGCGAGCGGCCGCCTCGTACTCAGCCACCGTGCGGCCCCAGATCGACGCCACCACGCGAGCGCCGCAGGCCAGCAGGCCCGGCAGGTCGTGCTCCAGCCAGGCGACCACCCCGGGCCCCTGCAGGCCGACGCTGTTGATCATCCCGGCCGCCGTCTCGTGCACCCGAAGGGGCGGGTTGCCCGGCCACGGCTCTGCCGAGAGCGACTTCACCACGACGGCCCCGAGGCTCCCGAGGTCGAGGTAGGCCGCCAGCTCCGCGCCGTGGCCCGCCGTACCCGATGCCGTCATCACCGGGTTGGGCAGCACGATCGAGCCGACCCGGGTCGTCAGGTCGACAGGCGAGGCGGCGCGCGTCGTCACAGAGGCAGCGGGGGCTGGTCGTTGTCGATGCCCGCGTGGAACTCCTGCAGCGTGCGCACCCGGAGCTCATGGGCGGCGCGGTCGAGGATCCCACTGGCCGCCGCCACGCCGGCCGCCGCGGTGGTGAGACACGGGATGCCGTGCACGGAGGCAGCCGATCGGATGTGGGCACCATCCGCGCGCGCGCCGCGGCCCCGCGGGCTGTTGACCACGAGGTCGACCTGTCCCGAGGAGATCATCTCGACCGCATCGGTACCCGAGGCCTCACCGACCTTCGCCACGCGAGTGGCCACGGGGACCCCGGCCGCTTCGAGCGCGTCCGCCGTGCCCGACGTGGCCACGATGCTGAACCCGGCCTCCACGAACCGGCGGGCGGCGTCGGTGCCGACGACCTTGTCGCGGTCGGCCAGCGACATGAACACGCAGCCGCGGGTGGGGAGGCGATCTCCGGCCGCCAGCTGGGCCTTGGCGAAGGCCAGCCCGAAGGTGGTGTCGATGCCCATGACCTCGCCCGTGCTGCGCATCTCCGGTCCGAGCACCGAGTCGGCGTCAGGGAAGCGGGAGAAGGGCAGCACGGCCTCTTTGATGGCGACGTATCCGCCGGGTGCGGGCGGGCGCAGGAGCCCCTCCGTGCGCAGCTCCGCCAAGGTGGCGCCCACCATCACGCGGGCGGCGACCTTCACGAGGGGCACGCCGGTGGCCTTGGCCACGAAGGGCACGGTGCGGCTGGCCCGTGGGTTGGCCTCGATCACGAACACCTGGTTGGCCTTCACTGCGTACTGCACGTTGATGAGCCCCACCACCTCGAGCTCGGCGGCGATGGCTCGCGTGTGCTGCTCGATCACGGCGATGGTCTCGGGCGAGAGCGAGTAGGGCGGGATGGCGCAGGCCGAGTCGCCAGAGTGCACGCCGGCCTCCTCCACGTGCTCCATCACGCCGCCGATCATCACCTCGCCCGCTTGATCGCGGATGGCGTCGACGTCGACCTCGGTGGCGTCCTCGAGGAAGCGGTCGACCAGCACGGGGCGCTCGGCGGAGAGCCCGCCCTCCTTGCCGAGGCTGCCGAAGTGGGCGAGGTGCTCCATGGCGAGCCGCAGGGAGTCGTCGTCGTAGACGATCTCCATGGCCCGCCCACCCAGCACGTACGAGGGGCGCATGAGCACCGGGTACCCAATGCGCGACGCGATGGCCTGGGCCTGTTCCAGCGTGGTGGCGGTGCCACCGGCCGGCTGCGGGATCTCCAAGCGCGCACACAGCGCGTTCCACCGCTCGCGATCCTCGGCGAGGTCGATCGACTCGGGCGAGGTGCCGAGGACGAGGCCCTTGGGCAGCGCCCCCGACAGCTTGAGGGGGGTCTGGCCACCGAGGCCCACGATCACCCCA
>JBKJSO010000215.1:0-11990 GCA_046595835.1 Acidimicrobiales bacterium
CACCTCCTCGACGAAGAACGGGTTGCCCTCGGTCTCATCGAAGATGGCGTCGACGACCACCGGCGGGGCGGGTTTGCCGGCCAATCCCGCGATCATCTCGGCCACGGTCGCCCGATCGAATCGCCGCACCGGCAGGCGCTCGACGAGTCGATCGCGCATCAGCCGCTCCACCGCGACGGCGAGCGGCCGAGATACGTCGAGCTCGACATCACGATAGGTGCCCACAGCCAGGACCCTCAGCTCGGGCATCAGGGTTGCCATGTGCTCGATGAGGAGCAGCGTCGACTCATCGGCCCAGTGCACGTCGTCCATCACCATCAGCAGCGGGAAGCGGACTGATCCACGCGACACGAACGACCCCACGGCGTTGAAGAAGTAGCGCTGCTGCTGCTCGGGCGGGAGATCGAGAGGCTCGGCGATGTCCGGGAAGCGGCGCCGGAGCGCCGGCACCAACCGTGCCACCTCCGCAGCGTCGTCCCCCATGTCCTCGCGCACGATGTCCGGCGGCATCAGCGCCAAGGCCTGCTCCAGCATCTCCACGAATGGCGAATAGGGAACGGTGCCCTCCGACTCGTAGCACCGGCCGAACAACGCCAGGGCGCCTCGTTGCTCTGCCTCCCGGATGAGCTGCTTGACGAGCGTGGTCTTGCCCACGCCCGGCTCGCCGCCCACGAACACGAGGCCACCGCGCCCGTCGAGGGCGTCCAGAAGGCGGGAACGCAGTTGAGCGATCTCACGGTCGCGTCCGACGAACACCTGCTGGGGCAGGGCCGTCGTCTCCCGTACCCGGACGACCTCCCAGAGGTGCCAGGGTTGCGGGAACCCTTTGAGCTGGAACTCACCGACATCACGGAACGTGACGTCCGGGACGGTCCCAGCCAGCTGGCGCGTCACATCGGAGACCAGGATCCGACCGCCGGAGCCGGCTGCGCACACCCGGGCTGCGGCGTGGACCGCTTCGCCCGAGAGCTGCCCGTCGATCCAGGCCACCTCCCCGGTGTTGAGGCCGATCCGAACGTTCAGCGACGGGCCGCTGCGGGACCGGTTGAACCCGTCGAGCGCCTTCTGGATGCCGATGGCGCACGCCAGCGCCCGACGGGTCGACACGAAGACGGCCAGAAACCCGTCGCCCAGAGCAGCGCCCTGGTCGAAGCCCTTGTGGGTGGCGATCTCCGCGCGAACCAACTCGCCGTGCTGACGGAACAGCTCGTCGGCGACGCGGTCACCGACCGTGGTTCGCAACGCGGTAGAGCCCTCGATGTCGGTGAACATGATCGTCACCGGGCCCTCGGGCAACTCCGGTATTCCGGCCATTTGCGACAGCCTAGGCCTCAACCGGGAGCACCAACCTGTGCGGCCAGGGGACTCACCTGATGTGGCTCACCGTCCGACGGGGGCCGATCAGGAGGCGCGGCGGCGCTGGCGATGGATGCGCCGGCGCTCCTTCTCCGTCGCCCCGCCCCACACGCCTTCCTTCTCACGGCCTTGCAGCGCGAACTCGAGGCAGGTCTCCCGCACGGAGCACTCATCGCACACCGCCTTCGCGGCATCGGCGGCCTCGTCGGTCGCCGGGTAGAAGATCTCTGGGTCCAATCCGCGGCAGGCCGAGTGTCGGCGCCATGCGAGGTCCATGGTTGGGGGGCTCTTCGTGACGGGGGGCGGGTTCCTTCGCAGTCTCCGCGCGAGCGCCCCGCCGATGCAAACCGACCTCTGCAACCAGCCCTATTCGGCGGCTTCGCTGCGACGCAGGAGCGCCCACACCTCGTCCGCTGGGTAGCGGCGGTGCCCACCGGGGGTGCGCACCGACGGGATGCGCCCACGCCGGGCCCAGTCGGTGACTGCCCGTTCGGAGACTTGGAACAGGAGGGCGACCTCGCGCGTGCGCAGCAACCGTCCTCGGAGCGAGCCAGGAGCGGTGCCGTCGCTGCCCAGTTCCTGGAGCAGTGCTTCCCGGTTGCGTACCCGCTCCACCGTCGCCTCCTCGGCTGGCACCACCCGTGCGCGATGACTGCGCTTGGACCTCGCCCACCGCCCGTGGTGTGCCGAGTTTGCCTGACGACGCGTCAAAGGGCAACGGGCCAATCGAGCCTCAATGGAACGTACCGGGACCAACCAGGCTCGCTCGTCAGGATCGGGTGCCCCGAAGGTCGCCCACCAGCTCCTGCACCGTCTCCGCAACGAGGATGGTGGCGTCGTCGTAGGCGGGGTGGTCGATCACCAGCGCCACGGGGCCACGTTCCACGAGGGCCACCTCGTCCTGCGTGAGGTCCCAGTAGACGTAGTGGACCGACGCCGTGATCTCGTCTCGCGTGAGGTGACTGGCGTGGGCCTCCTCCGGCTTGGCCCGAAGGAGCGTGGCCTCCTCCCCCGGTCCGACCCGGAGCGCCAACGAGCGCTCGATCCCCACGAGCTTCGGGAGCCACTCCCGCATCTCCGCGTCCGCGGTGAGCTCGATGAAGAGCGTGGCGCACAGCTGGCCAGGATCGGGGACGAGCGAGTTGTACGTGTCGAGCTCACCCTGGATCGCCTCGTCGGTGAGGAGCTTCTCCACCCGGGCCATCTCCTGGATCTGGAACCGGATCGTGTCGCGGTTCTCGAACACGAGCGTGACCACGGGGCCAACGTGCACTCGGCGCCGCTTCTTGAGCGCGATGACGTGGGCGCGGAAGTCGAGGCGCTCGCGCTCGTAGGCCCGCACGTCCGCGATGTCGGCAAGGGTCAGCTTCACGCCCGCTCCTTCGGTGTGGCCGTGCAGCAGAGGAGGCGCTCAGTGCGCCCCCTCTGCTGGATCAGCTCGTGGTGCTGCAGGTCAGGAGACGTGCTCGAGGCCCTGCGCAAAGCGGCCCGCGTGGCTCTTCTCGGCGCGGGCAAGCGTCTCAAGCCACTCAGCCACCTCATCGAACCCTTCGTCGCGCGCGGTCTTGGCGAAGCCCGGGTACATCTCGGTGTACTCGTAGGTCTCACCGGCGATGGCCGACTTGAGGTTGTTCTCGGTGGAGCCGACGGGCTCGCCGGTGACCGGGTCGCCGACCTTGGCGAGGAAGTCGAAGTGACCGAACGCGTGGCCCGTCTCGCCCTCTGCGACAGAACGGAACAGGGCGGCGACGTCGGGGTAGCCCTCCACGTCGGCCTTCTGGGCGAAGTAGAGGTAGCGCCGGTTCGCCTGGCTCTCGCCGGCGAAGGCCTCCTTGAGGTTGGATTCGGTCTTGCTGCCCTTGAGGTCAGGCATCTGCTCTCCTGTGCTGGGTTGATGGGATCAGGAAGTGGCCGATGCGCAGCTCGCGCATCGGCCCCGGAAGACGATCTCGGTGGCGGTGACCTGGAAGCCCTTGGCTTCGCGGGTGCGGGGTACGGCCACGCCGGGGAAGCTGGCGTGCAGGTCGTCGATGCGACCGCACTCCTCGCACACGAGGTGGTGATGCGGCTCCAGGTTCGGGTCGAAGCGGGTGCGGCCCGTACCCAGGTCGAGCACGCTGAGCTCGCCCATGGCGGCGAGGTCGTTGAGCGTCTGGTACACGGTGCGCAACGAGATGGTGGGCATCTCTGTGGACACCGTGGCGTAGATCGACTCAGCGGTGGGGTGGACCGTGGAGCTCGACAGCGCGCGGAAGATCGACTGTCGCTGGGGCGTCACCTTGAGGCCACGAGCCCGGAACTGCTGTGTGAGCACCTCGACCGACTTCACGGCTGGCACCCTAGCGCGCAGCCACTGCTGATCAACAATGGTTGTTGATAAGCGGCGGACCGCGCCTATGCCTTAGGGTTCTGGTCGGGATGCGCCGCAGCGCGACCCGCTCAGCCTTGTGGGAGCGCTCGTCCGGGCCGCACCCGCACGGCGTCGACGCGGCGGGCCGTGAGGCCGATCATCGCGCTCGCCGCCAAGGCGACCAGGGCCCCGATCTCGACCGCTCGGGTCTGATCAGCACCCGGCGTCCAGATCGGCTCTGTCCACCCGAGCACCGAACCCGTGCGGGTGGCGACCAGGATGCCCAGCGAGGCGACCTGGAAGCTGACAGCACCGGCGACGACGTAGTGCGAGAACCGCCTGGCCACGAACAGCGTGGCCACCAGGGCCACCGCGACCAGCAGCGAGATCGCCGCGTTGACAGGGAAGCCGATCCGCACGACGAAGGACCCGGCGGCGTCGGACGGCACGTGCCGGTAGGTGTCCAGCCACTCGCGCAGGTGAACGTACCCACCCGCAGCGATGAAGGCGGCCGCTGCGAGGACGAGCGGAACGCGGTGGCGGGTCGTGGGGACGGAGGGTTCCATGCATGGTGTTCGGACCCAGGCCGCGCTGCGGACGGTCCGATCGCACCGCGAGCAGCGCGGCGGCGCTGGACCTCACCGGCGATCCAACCGCCGTCCTCGTCTCGAACATCGCCCGCTCGATCCGGAACGACCACCTCGGCCCGGCTGAACGTCGTGATGAGCCGGACCCTAGAGTCGTCGCCATGGCGACGTACGACCCTCGGTCCCACGCGACTGAGCCCTGGCGCAACGGCGGCTGATGGTCGACACCCTCGATCGCGCCCGATCGCTCGAGCAGCTGGGCGCCGCCACGTTCGACGTCCTCGTCATCGGTGGCGGGGTCACCGGGGCCGGGGTCGCCCTCGACGCGGCCAGCCGTGGCCTGCGCACCGCACTGGTGGAGCGCGACGACTTCGCCAGCGGCACCTCCTCGAAGAGCTCGAAGCTGGTGCACGGCGGCCTTCGGTACCTGCAGAACGGCGACGTCCGCCTCGTCTACGAAGCGCTGCGCGAACGGCAGCGGCTGCGGCACAACGCCCCGCACCTCGTGCGGCTGCTCCCCTTCCTCATCCCGATCTTCTCGAAGGACGGCCTCATCAACCCGAAGGTGGCCCGTGCGCTGGGCAGCGCCATGTGGATGTACGACCTGACCGGCGGCGCTCGCATCGGCAAGCTGCACAAGCGCCTCAAGAAGGCCCAGGCCGTGGCCCACATGCCCACGGTGCCGGAGGAGCGCCTCGCAGGCGCCTACCTCTACTACGACGCCGCGGCTGACGACGCCCGCCTCACCCTCACCCTGGCCCGAACCGCAGCGCTCGATCACGGTGCGGTGATCGCCAACCACACCAGGGTCGTCCAGCTCCGTCACGACGCCGCCGGGCACGTCACGGGTGCGGTCGTGGAGGCCGACGGTCGGCGCATCGAGGTGGCCGCTCGCTCCGTTGTGAACGCCACCGGGGTGTGGTCCGACGACATCCTCGCCCTCGATCAGGGCGGTAGCCCCGACACGATCCGTCCCGCCAAGGGCATCCACATCACGGTGCCCTGGGACAAGGTGCGCAACGACATCGCCGTCGTCGTGCCCGTCCCCAAGGACAAGCGCTCGGTCTTCGTGGTGCCCTGGCTCCCGCTCGCTGACGGCACGTTCCAGCTGACGTACATCGGCACCACCGACACCGACTACGAGGGTCCGGTCGACGATCCGCAGTGCACGGCCGAGGATGTCGACTACCTCCTTCGGGCCATCAACCACTCCGTGCGGGAGCCGCTCAGCGCGGCCGACGTCGTGGGCACGTGGGCGGGGCTCCGACCGCTCGTGAAGGCCGCCACGAGCGGTCGCACCGCCGACCTCTCGCGCCGCCACAAGGTGTTGGTGTCCGACAGCGGCGTCGTGTCCATCATGGGGGGCAAGCTCACGACCTACCGCGAGATGGCCGAGGACACCGTCGATGCCATCGTCCGCCACCTTCCCGACGCGCCCCGGTCCGCCAAGCGGTGCCGCACCCGCCGCCTCGTGCTGCGCGGCGGCGACGGCGCCACGAAGGACACGAACCCGCACCTCGCCGACCGCTTCGGCAGCGAGGCGCGGGAGGTCCTCACCATGATCGACACTGATCCGTCGCTCGCTGAGCCGCTCGTGGAGGGCCTCCCCTACCTGCGGGCGGAAGCGCTCTACGCAGTGCGCCACGAGATGGCCCGCACGGTGGACGACGTCCTGGCCCGGCGCACGCGGGCACGCCTGCAGGCTCGCGACGCCAGCGCCGCAGCCGCGCTCGCAGTCGCCCGCCTGATCGCCCCCGACCTCGGGTGGTCCGCCGAGGAGGCCGAGCGCCAAGCCGCCGCGTACGTCACGCTCGTCGAGGCCGAGCGCCTCGCGCCCAGCCTCCCCCTGACCGACCTCGTCCCGTAGGAGCGATGCCATGACGACACCGCATGACCTGCCCGCGCCTGGGCCCGGTGCGCCTACGCCACCGATCGCCCTGCGCGACGGCGGCGCGGCGTCGACGGCCCATCTCGACGGCACGTTCGTCGCCGTGCCCGGTGCCGTCGCCGGGCGGCTGGCGGCCATCTGCCCCACGATGACCGAGGGGGACGTGCTCGGTGAGGCCAGTCGCGACTGGTGGCCGCAGGCGATGATCTGGGCGCTCGACGGCCAGGTGGCGGCCAAGGCAGCCGCCGTCGTGTCGCCGCGGTCCGCCGACGAGGTCGCGCAGGTCCTCGCACTGTGCGACGACGCCCGCATCCCCGTGACGGCCGCGGCCGGGCGCAGCGGCGTCTGCGGCGCATCCGTGCCCGTGCACGGTGGCGTGCTGCTCGACCTGTGCAGCTTCAGCGGCATCGTCGACGTCGACGAGACCTCCCTCGTGCTCGACGTGGCTCCGGGCACCTTCGGCGACCACCTCGAGCAGGAGCTGCGCACCGAGCACGGTCTCACGCTCGGGCACTGGCCACAATCGGTCGCGCTGTCCACGGTGGGCGGGTGGCTGGCCTGCCGGTCGGCCGGTCAGCTCTCCACGCGCTACGGCAAGATCGAGGACATGGTGGTGGGTCTCGACGTGGCGCTGGCCGACGGTCGCCAGATCTCCACTGGCGGGGCACCCCGAGCGGCCGTCGGGCCGGACCTCAACCAGCTCTTCGTGGGCTCGGAGGGGACGCTCGGCATCATCACGGGCGCCCGCCTTCGCCTGCACCCGGCCCCGACCCACGAACGCCGCGCGGCCTACGGGTTCGCGTCCTTCGATGCAGGAGTCGACGCCATGCGGCGCGTCCTGCAGCGCGGTGGCACCCCCGCCGTGCTCCGGCTCTACGACCCGGCCGAGGCCGACCGCACCTACCACACCGGCGATCGAGCGCTGCTGCTGGTGGTCGACGAGGGCGACGTGTCTCAGGTGAACGCCACGATGGAGCTCGTGGCCGAGGTGTGCCGCGACTCGCAGCACGAGGACGTCGAGCACGTGGCGCACTGGCTCGAGCGGCGCAACGACGTCGCCGCCCTCGAGGCGCTCATCTCCCGCGGCTACGTCGTGGACACGATGGAGGTGGTCGGGCGGTGGCGCGACCTGCCTGGGATCTACGCCGCCACCATCGCCGCACTGAACAGCGTCGATGGCACGATCTCCGCGTCGGCCCACCAGTCACACAGCTACACCGATGGCGGGTGCCTCTACTTCACCTTCGCGGCCAAGGTCGAACCGGAGGAGCGCGATCGCTACTACCGCGCAGTCTGGGACGCGGGCAGCCGGGCGGTCCTGGGCGCCGGTGGCGCGCTCTCGCATCATCACGGGGTGGGGCTCAACCGCAGCCGCTTCGTGGCCGAGGCGCTCGGCGGTGCGTTCGAGGTGCTCGTCGCGATGAAGGCCGCGCTCGATCCCCACGGCATCCTCAACCCCGGCAAGCTCGGGCTCGCCTCGCCCTTCGGTCCGTCCGGCTACTGACGGTGACGGGAGCCCCGGGCTCAACGCGACTCGTCGCGCTCGGCGCCGGGGTGGCCCTCGCCGTGGCCGTGCCGGCCACGCTGCTCGCCCAGATCCTCGACGCCGTGCGGTCCGACGGCCCCGGCCCGCCGCTCACCTACGCGCTGGCGCTCGTGGTCCTCGCCGCCATGGCCCTCGGTGGCACTGCGGTGGGCCGCCATCGGCCCGCCGCCCCCGCGCTGACGGGCGCGGCAGCCGGTGCCATCGCCATCGCGGTCGTGCTCACCGTCGGGATCGCGCGCCGGCTGGTCGCCGGCGACCCTGTGGCCTGGGCCACCGTGCCCGGCTCAGCACTGGTCGGGATCGTGCTCGCGTCGGCCGCCAGCACGCTCACGGCCCGAGGGGCTGGTAGGAAGCGTCCATGAGCATCCTCGTGATCGACGTCGGCACGAGCGGTCTGCGCGCTGCCGTGGTGCGCCCAGACGCCACCGTCGCCTTCGAGCTCCACCGCCCCGTGCTCCCGTCGTCCCCGGAACCTGGCCTCGTGGAGTTCGACGCCACGCTGATGGCCAGCACCGCGCTGGAGCTGGCCCGAGCGGCGCTGGCCGAGGCCGGGCCGGTCGATGCCGTGGGCATCGCCAACCAGCGGGCGTCGACCATCGTGTGGGACCGCGCCACCGGCGAGCCCGTCGGTCCGGGCATCGGCTGGCAGGACCTCCGCACGGTCGGCACCTGCCTGGTCCTTCAGGCTGACGGCATCCACGTGGCTCCCAACGCGTCGGCCACGAAGGTCGCCTACCTGCTCGACCTCGCCGACCCCGACCGGTCGCGCGACCTGTGCGTGGGCACCGTCGACACCTGGCTGACCTGGCACCTCTCCGAAGGCGCGGTGCACGCCACCGACGCGTCGAACGCCGCTGTGACCGGGCTGCTCTCGGGCGACGCGTCCGGCTGGCACGACAAGGTGCTCGCCGCGCTGCGCATCCCCGCGAGCGCGCTGCCGCAGGTGGTCGACAGCAGCGGCGTCCTCGGGGTCGCCACGGCCCTCCCGGGCTCGCCGCCGATCGCCGCACTCGTCGGCGACCAGCAGGCGAGTCTCGTCGGGCAGGGCTGCGTGCACCCCGGCATGGCCAAGATCACCTTCGGCACCGGTGGCATGCTCGACCTGCACCTCGGCGAGCAGCGCCCTCGCTTCGAGCGCCAGGGCGACGGCGGCTGCTTCCCGATCGTGGCGTGGCGACGCGACGGCGTGACGGCGTGGGGTGTCGAGGCGATCATGCTCTCGGCGGGTACCAACGTCGAGTGGCTGCGCGACGACCTCGGCATCATCGACACCGCCGCCGACAGCCACGAGGTGGCCGCTCGATGCGAGACCGCCGACGGCGTGGTGTACGTGCCCGCGCTGCTCGGCCTCGGCACGCCCCGCTGGGACTACGGCGCGCGCGGCACGTTGCTCGGTCTCACGCGGGGCAGCGAGCGCCCCCAGATCGTGCGGGCCGTGCTCGAGGGCGTCGCGCAGCGGGGAATGGATCTCGTCGAGGCGGCCGAGGCCGACACGGGCCTCACGATCCCCACGCTGCGCGTCGACGGCGGGATGAGCGACAACCCCACCTTCCTACAGGCCCTGGCCGATGCCACTCAGCGGCCCGTGGAGGTGTCGCCCGTGAAGGAGGCCACCACGCTCGGCGCCGCGTTCCTGGCGGGGTTGGCGGTGGGCACGTGGGCTGGCTGGGACGACATCGCCGCCACCTGGCGACCTCGCTCCACGATCGAACCGCACGGGTCCTTCGACCGCGACCGCTGGCGCCTGGCCGTCGATCGCGCCGCCGAGTGGTTCCCCGAGCTGAGCTCGCTCAGGTTCTGAGTGACTGCTAGGACGCGATCAAGAAAAAGGTTGCGCCGGTCGTCATCCCATCACCCAACCCGCTCCGAAGTGTGTCCGATGCGACGCCCCACCCCACTCCTCACCACTGCTGCGATCGCGCTCCTCGGCCTTGCCGGGCTCGCCGGATGCGGGGACACCACCCCCGACAAGCCCGCGGCCGACAAGCCCGCCGCCAGTGGTTCCGGTGCCGCGGTCGACTGCGCGGCGCATCCCGGCAAGACGGTCACCGTCGAGATCCCCGAGTTCAAGTTCGCCCCCAACCCGGTCCAGATCGCAGCGTGCGACTCGGTCGTCTGGAAGAACACCGCCGACCAGGCCCACACCTCCACGGGCAAGGGCGCCCAGGCCTGGTCCACCGGCAACATCACACCCGGATCGGCGTCTGAGCCGGTGCTCTTCGCCGACGCCGGATCCTTCGCCTACATCTGTGCGCTCCACCCCTTTATGAAGGGCGCCGTCGAGGTCTCCTGACCTCCGGACCCTTCGCCGCATCCCAATCACCCACCAATAGACCCCACAACCAGGAGGTAGGCGTGCAGATCAGCGCCAAAGAGCTTCGCCAGATGGCAAGCGACGTCGACGACATGCACCACGAAGCAATGCGCGACTTCAAGGAGGAGGCAGCTGACCTCCACCTGAGCTCCGTGCGCGGCGCTCGTCGGTCGTTCGTCAAGCAGGCCGGCCAGCCAGTGTGGGCGGCTCGCTGCTCGCCCTCGGTGGCGGGATCGCACCGTTCACAAGGCTCGCCGGCCTGGCCGGCGCGCAGGCGGGCGAGCTGACCGACACGGTCATCGCCGGCTACGCACAGAGCATCGAGCTGGCGGCGGTGGCGGCCTACACGGCTGCGGCCCCGGCCCTCAAGGGCGACCCGCTGGCGGTGGCCAAGCTGTTCCTCGGGCACCACCAGGATCACGCCGACGCCTTCGGCGCCGTCGCCGGCAAGGACGCCCGACCCAAGGCCAACGAGAAGCTCGTGGCCGCGGTGACCCCGACCCTCGAGGCGGTAGGCGCAGCAGTCAAGGCGGGCAAGGACGCCACCACCGACGTGCTGAAGTTCGCCAAGTCCGTCGAGAACCAGGCCGCGTACACCTATGCGGCCGCCCTCACCCTGCTGACGGACCCGGCCTACGCGGCTGCCACCGCAACGATCCTGCCCATCGAGGCGCAGCATGCCACCGTCCTCGCTCTCGCCCTTGGCGAGGGTCCGGATGCCTGGTTCCCCACCGGCGCCTTCGAGTCCGCCGCCCTCGGCGACGGCACCGATCCCAAGGCCGGCTTCGACCCCGCTGTCTTCGCCTGAGCGCGACGCAACCAACCAAAAGGACGAACGATCACATGGATCTGAACCGTGATGAGCTGCGTCGTGAGCTCCGAGCCATCGACGCAGACAACAAGGCAGCAATGCCGAAGTGGTACGACGCTCTCCGCCAGATCGTTGGCGGCGGCACGAAGATGTCGACCGATGAGAAGGCCGCCCTCCTGGGCGTCCCCTCCCCCGGCCGACGCCAGCTGTTCAAGGTGGGTGGCGCCACGATCATCGGGGCCGCCGTGCTCGCCGCGTGCGGCAGCGACAGCAAGAGCGACTCCGCCGGTGGCACGACGGACACGTCGGCAGGGGGCGACGCCAACATGGACCTGCCCCTGGCCCGTACCGCCGCCTCGCTCGAGAAGCTGGCCGTGGACACCTACCAGGTCGGGATCACCTCCGGCCTCGTGACCACTGCGGCCATCGGTGATGCCGCCAAGCTGTTCCAGCAGCATCACCAGGCACACCTCGACGCCCTCAACGGGGCGATCAAGGACGCCGGCGGCAACCCGGTCACCGAGCAGAACGAGGCCGTGTTCAAGGCCCTGGTCGAGCCGGCGGTCAGCGCTGCGAAGTCCGAGGCGGACATCGTGAAGCTGGCCCTCGACCTCGAGCTGGCGGCGGCGCAGACCTACGCCTACGCCGGTGGTGCGCTCAGCCTGCCGGCCTTGCGCTCAACGATCATGACGATCGGTGGCATCGAGGCTCGGCACGCAGCCGTGCTCCAGGTGGCGGCGCAGGCGGCCTCGCCGCTCGACGTGTTCCCGGAGGGACGAGCCTTCTTCCCGGGCAACAACCCGCTCGAGAAGATCGACGGAGCCGTGCTCTCCGCCTAGTCATCCCAGCCTCCCCAATGGCGTGAGGAGCCGGCCCCTTGGGGCCGGCTCCTCACGTTGTGGACCTATGCTGGCCAGGACGGTGAGCTGGCCTGGTGGCCGCGGCGTGACTCGATCACGTCGAGGAAGGTCGGGGCTCCGCAGGGCAGAGTGCTGGTGAGAGCCAGGACGGGGTGACCTGTCGGTTCAGGGCAACAGAGAGCAGACCGCCGATGGCCTTCGGGCACAGGCAAGGGTGAAAGGGTGCGGTAAGAGCGCACCAGCGTCGGGGGCGACCCCGGCGGCTCGGCAACCCCCAC
>JBKJSO010000289.1:0-11311 GCA_046595835.1 Acidimicrobiales bacterium
CTCGTCGCCCTGGGCGCCGAGGAGGACGGCCTCATCGCCGGGCTGCACGTCGCTGTCCGGCCCGACGTCGACCATGAGCTGGTCCATCGTCACCACGCCCACCATCGGGTGGCGGCGACCCCGGATGAGCACCTCCTGGTTGTCGAGCCCGAGTCGCCGGAGCACGCCGTCGGCGTAGCCGATCGGCAGCGTGGCCACGAGTGTGTCGCTCTCGACGTGGTGACGCAGCCCGTACGAGATGCCGTCGCCGGCGGCCACCGGCTTGACGAACGACACCTCCGTGGCAAGGTGCACGGCGGGCTCCAGGTTCGCAGCCCCGCGGAGCCCGGGGGCGGGGGGGATGCCGTAGACGGCGATGCCGCAGCGGACCAGATCGTACCGGCTCCTCGGATGGGCGATGGCCGCGGCCGAGTTGGCAACGTGCCGCATGGGCACCTGGATGCCAGCTGCCTTGATGTCGGACAGCACCGACTCAAACTGATCGATCTGCCGGGCCGTGAACGGGTTGTCTGGTTCGTCCGCGACGGCACAGTGCGTCCACACCGCGGCCAAGCTGAGGGCTGGGTGCGCGTCGATGGCCTGGGCGAGCACCACTGCTTCCTCGGGCGCGACGCCGACGCGCCGCATGCCCGTGTCCACCTTGAGGTGCACGGGCCACGGTCGCCCCCCGCGCTCGGCGACCGCCCGGCCGAGGGCGGCGACCAGACGGGGCGTGTACGCGGTGACGGCGACCTGTGCGTCCAGGGCCTCCTCGATCTCGACGGGCCGGGGTTCAGACAGCAGCAGGATCGGCGCATCGATCCCGAACTGCCGCAACGCGGCGGCCTCCGGCACCTGCGCCACGGCCAACCACGTGGCTCCGGCCTCCAGCGCCGCCTGTGCCACGGGGACGGCGCCGTGGCCATACCCGTCGGCCTTCACGACGGCGCACACCTCCGCTGGGGCGACGAGGCGGCGCAGCTCCGTGATGTTGGCGCGCACGGCATCGAGGGACACCTCGGCCCACGCCCGCATCAGCTGCACACCTCTGCCAGCGCCCACGGCAGGAGGTCGGGGAGATCACCGGCGACCAGGCCCTCGCGGTGACCGAGGGAACCGGCGCGGCCGTGGAGCCATGCGCCGGCCGCGGCCGCGTCGAACGCCGGCAGCCCCCGCGCCAGCAATGCGCCGATCACGCCGGTCAAAACGTCGCCGGTCCCGGCGGTGGCCAGCCGGGCGTCGCCGGTGGTCACAATGCGCACGCCGCCGTCGGGGTGGGCCACGATCGTGGTGCTGCCCTTGAGCAGCGCTACCGAGCCGCTCTCCTCGGCGAGACGCCGGGCCGCATCGATGCGATCCGGGCCGGGGCGCCCACCCAGCAGGTGCTCGTACTCACCATCGTGTGGGGTGAGCACGCTGTCTGCTGCACGACAGCGCGATGACGGCGCCAACGCCCCGGCCAGCGCCACAAGCGCGTCGGCGTCGACCACGGCCGGCAGGTTCGTGGTGGCCAGCAGCGCCCGCACGCTGGCCTGCGTGCCGCGACGACGACCAAGGCCCGGGCCCACGGCGAGCGCGCCGAACCGTGCGATCTCGCCGAGCGCGGCCTCCCAACGGTCGGCGGGGAGGTCGATCCCCACGGCCTCCACCGGCCGGCCGACGTCATCGGCCACCCCAGGCGACCCCAACCGCACCATCCCGGCCCCGGCCCGCTGGGCGGCGGCCGCCACAAGATGTCCCGCCCCGGTCATCCCGGGGCCGCCGGCCACCACGAGGAGCGCCGCGTCCCACTTGTGGGCTTCGACGCGGGGAGCGGGCAGCCACGCCGCGACGTCGGCGAGATCCACCACCCCCACCGACGAGCGGACGGCCAGACCGATGTCAGCCTGGACGATCTCACCGGCCAGATCGCGGCCGATCCCGAGCAGCAGACCGGGCTTCAGCGCTGCGAAGGTGACGGTGCGCGTGGCGCGCAGGACCCGGCCCGTGGTGTCCCCAGTGGTGCCCGACACACCGCTTGGGATGTCGACGGCCAGCACCGGGGCTGTCCCGGCGTCCGGCGCGTCGTAGCTGCCGTGGAAGCCCGTGCCGTAGGCAGCGTCGATCACCAGGTCGGCCTCGGGCAGCTGCTCAGGCGCATCGAGGGCCTCGATCACCTGGACGCGGGCACCCCGACGGCGGAGCTGGATCGCTGCGGCCCGCCCATCGGCTCCGTTGTTGCCCTTCCCCGCCAGCACCACCACCCGTCGCCCGTACCCGCCGCCCAGCATCCGCAGCGCCTCGCGGGCCACCGCTGCGCCCGCCCGGCCGATGAGCACGTCGAGCGGCTCCGCCGCGGCAGCGTCGACCGCAGCCATCTCTGAGGGCGTGAGTACCGGGATCATGCGCTGCTCAGCGTAGGCACCCAACCCCGGCGAACCCGCGACGATCCACCCACAGAGACGTGGCCCAGCCGTCGCCGGTTCACCGGGGTTTCGGTCGGGTCGGGCCGGGTGGCCCTACAGCGCGACCGCGATGGCTTCGGCGAGCCGGTGCGTGTGCGTCATCGTGAGGCGCCAACCGGTGATGGCCCGCTCCTCGGCCAGCGCCTGCGCGCCGCCGTGCAGGCGCACCGAGGGCGCACCGCTCGGCGCCTTCACCACCTCGATCTCCCGCCACTTGCAGGCGCCCATGCCCACTCCCATGGCCTTCATCACGGCCTCCTTGGCCGCAAAGCGGGCCGCGTAGCGCTCGGTCGGGTCCTTGCGACGATCGCAGTACGCGCGCTCCGCGTCGGTGAACACTCGGGTTCGCAGCGTCGGCGTGCGCTCCAGTGCCGCTCGCATGCGGTCGACCTCGCAGAGGTCGACCCCGATCCCGATCACGGATGTCCGGAGCGCCAGCGGTCGGCGAGCTCACGGATGGGCTCGACGAGCAGGTCGGCGGTGGGCACCTCGGCCAGCAAGTCCTCCCGGAAGGTCTGCTCCGTCTCGAGCACCGCATCGCGCAGCGCCGACCAGCGGTTGCGATACCCCTGGAGCGCCCCGCGAGCAGTGGCCACGGCCAACCGCTCCTGGAAGCGCACGTGCAGCAGCGTGATCCCGATCGTGTGGTCGTCCTTGGTCTCGGGGACGATCACGACGGTGCGGCCGTCCTCACGCCCCCTCGTGACGAAGACCTGGCGCTCGACGGCGACAGTGTGCTTCGTGCCCCGGAGCACGCCGGTGCGCTCGGTCCGGGATGGGATGTCGCGCGCGATGCCACCCCGCTCCACGACCGACACGGGCACCTCGCCCTCTTCGGCGTGGCCATCGATCTCGTAGCGGATCCATCCAGTGACCTCGGCCACCGCTGGGTCGAGGTCGGCCAAGGTGCGCAGCGTCTTGTACGACAACCGATCGCGTGCCGCCCCCGCGGCCAGCACGGCCTGCACCAGCGGCGGCTGGAGGAGCGTCTCGTCGGTGCGGGAGATGCCGACCGTGACGGTCTTGGCCTGGTGCTTGATCGCATCGACGGGCCGGGTCAGCTCCTCGATGCCTTGCGTGAGGGCGGCGGTGAGGTCATCGACCACGACCGCTGGCGTGCCGATGCGGCCAAGCTCGGCCTGGTACGCGTCGAGGGGGGCGATGCCGAGCACATACCGGAACGACGACGCCATCCGCACCGCGGTGCTCGCCTCGAGGTTGCCGTCGTAGGCGCCGCTGCGCAGGCCGTCGAAGAACCGGGATGCCGAGGACGTCATCGTGGGACGAAGCAAGCGCAAGAGGTCGTCGCCTGCCGCGGGGGCCGCCTCCCCCACCGCCTCTTCGATCGCCGCGCGCGCCTCGCGAAGGGGGCGGGCCTGGGCGTCGATCGCGAGCGCCGCCTCGTAGCCGAACAGGTGCCCCGCCACCGCCGTGAGCACGAAGGCCAGACGAGGGTGGATCTCCGGGACGGAGATGACGTGGAGGGCAGCGGCGAAGCGCGCCTGCCCATCGGTAGCCACCACGATCGGCGACGCCTTGTGGGCGCGGTAGATCGCAACCTCCTTGGCAACATCGTCAGCGGTCGACCCCTCCAGGCCTGCGGCGCACACGAGGATGAGGGGCTCGCACGACAGATCGATGTGCTTCTTGTCCTCGGTGGCGTCGCAGGCGATCGAGCGGTAGCACAGCTCGCTCAGCTTGATCCGCAGCTCCTCCGCGGCAACGCGGTTGGGGCCGTTCCCTACGATGGCCCAGAAGCGCTTCGACGGTGCGAGCTGCTGGGCGGCGGCGGCGATTGAGGCCCGACGGGTGAGCGTCTCCTCCATGGCCACGGGGAGATCGCGGAGCGCGTCGAGGAGGGCGGGCTCCACCGAGCCGCCCACCTCACGCGCGATGTCCCAGGCCAGGAGGAACCCAGCTGCGATCTGCGCGTAGAACGCCTTCGTGGACGCCACGCTCATCTCCACGTCGCGCCCGTCGGAGGTGTAGAGCACGCCGTCGGCCTTGTCGGTGAGGTCCGACCCGCGACGGTTGACGATGGCGACGACCCCCGCACCGCGCCCGCGCACGAGGTCGACGGTTCGGTTGGTGTCGGTGGTGGTTCCGGACTGGCTGATGGCGATGACGAGGGTGTCGGACATGTCGTCGCGCAACCCGAAGCCGGACAGCTCGGTCGCGGGCAACGCCTCGACGCGGAGTCGGCCGTCGGGCGCCGCGTCGATGAGCGCCGACGCGAGGCTCTGGCCCGCGACGTGCGCCGTGCCCTGTCCGACGACGAGCACCCGGCCCACCCGGCCGGACCGCAACCCCTCGCGGAGTCCACTGGAGAGGACGTGCTCGCCGAGCACCACCTCGAGCCCGTTGCCCTGATCCACCAGCTTGCCCCGAAGGGTCTTGCGGAAGCTGCCCGGGGCTTCGGAGATCTCCTTGAGGAGGAAGTGCGGGTAGTGGCCACGATCGATGTCGCGTGTGGTCACCTGAGCCCGCTGCAGCTCGTCTCGGGTGACGGGCAGGGCGGTGCCGTCGTAGGACTGCCGGGTGATGCCCTCGATCGTGCCGGCGCGCGCGCCGTCGAGCACCACGATCTGGCCGCGACTGGCGTTGGGGTTGTCCTCGTTGGCCGGCGTCTCGCCGTCCATCCGCAGGTAGGTGTCGGTGAGCTCGACGACGCCATACGGCTCCGAGGCCACCACGTAGCACCCGTCGGCCAGGCCGACGTAGAGCGCCTGCCCGCTTCCCCGCAGAGCGAGGAGGAGGTGATCGGGACTCGACGCCGAGCTGGCACCGATGGCCACGGAGCCCTCGAAGCCCGCCACCGTGTCGCGAAAGGCGGTGGTGAGGTCGGCCCCTTCACCGAGGCGACGCGACACGAGGGTGGGGATCACCTTGGCGTCGGTCGTGATCTCCGCGGCCAGCCGGAGGCCATCGGCGGCCTTCAGGTCGGCGAAGTTGTCGACGTCGCCATTGAGCGCGGCGGTGACGTACGGACCGTCGACCCGATCGACCTCATGGCTGTCGACCGGGTGGGCGTTCGGCTGCGAGATGATCCCGATGCTGGCCCAGCGCGTGTGACCGAGCACGAGTGCCGAGGCCCGCTCTCCCCCGAGCGCGAGGCGCAGCAGCTCGTCGGCGCTGATCTCCCGCCGCATCGCGGCCGTGTTGTCACCGAGCTCGCCGATCTCGGCCGCGGCCTTGTACACGAAGCTGAGATGGCCCTCCGGTGTGCGCACGGCCCGGCTGCGGAAGAGAGGGTCGCTCGAGCGATCGGTCACGAGTCGGGCAATTGCCGGCTCGTCGAGATCGAGACCGTGGTCTCGCACCAGCACGGTCAGACCAGCAGAGTCGCGGCCCCGCACCTCGAGGCGGTCGATGGCCGACAGCGCCTGCTGGATCGACGTACCGATCTCGATCGCCGACCACCCGGCGCTTGCCCCCACCAGGTCGCGCACCTTGAGGGCGGTCGAGACGCGGTCGCGCTCGACGGCCCAGAGCGCGTCCTTGAGCCGGAGCAGCGCGGCGTTGGTGGCTTCGAGCGTGCCGCCGTCGCCGGGCCCCGACGCGTCGAGCTCCGCCTCGGCGGTTGCGATCCAGTCGCCGATGGCCTCACTGGCAGCGCGCACCCGAGTGGCCACCTCGCTCTCCCGGACGAGCAACGCGACACCGTCGGGGTCGCGGAGCGCTCGGTCGAGCTCCTCGAGCGCCGACGCGGCTGCGTCCGCCACGACCGCGGCGGCGCCACCCTCCAACACTCGCCGAGAGATGGCATCGAGGCGACCGAGGACGTCACTGGCAGGCAGAACGGTCCGGGTCCCAGGACCGCGCAGGAGGGCGATGATGCCGCACACGTTTGGGGTCTTCCTTCCGGTTCGGGCGTCGGATCAGCGTACCGGCCGCAGCCCTAGCCAAGGCTGGCGACGGCCGCCGCCAACCGGTCCGCGACGGCGGTGGCCTGCTCCGCTGTGGGGGCCTCCACCATGACGCGCACGAGGGGCTCGGTGCCGCTGGCGCGGATGAGGACACGACCGTGGTCGCCGAGCTCGAGCTCCGCTCGGGCCACGTCATCGGCCAAGGCGAGACCAGCGTCCGCGACGCCGCGTGCGACGCGGACGTTGCGGAGCACCTGGGGCAGCCGCGTCATCGAAGCATCCGCCAGCTCGGCGAGCGGGCGCCCAGACCTCGCCATCACATCGAGGAGCTGCACGGCCGTGAGCAGACCATCGCCGGTGGTCGCCCGGTCCGCGAAGATCACGTGACCGCTCTGCTCGCCCCCGAGCGAGAAGCCGCCGCCGTCGAGTGCCTCGAGCACGTACCGGTCCCCCACGGGCACCTCGAGCACCCTGATCCCGTGCTCGGACATGCCAAGCCGAAACCCCAGGTTCGTCATCACGGTGACCACCACGGTGTCGTCGACGAGGGTGCCCGCGTCCCGGCGATCGATGGCCGCGATGGCGATGATCTGGTCGCCGTCGATGAGGCGACCGGTGGCATCGACCGCGAGCGTCCGGTCCGCATCGCCGTCGAGGGCGATGCCTGCGGCCGCGCCACCGGCGAGCACCGCCGCCTGGAGGTCGCCCGGGTGGGTCGACCCGCAGCCGGCGTTGATGTTCGTGCCGTCGGGCTCGTCATGGAGCACCGTCACCTCGGCGCCGAGCGAGCGGAGCAGCGCTGGACCGACGCGGCTGGCGGCGCCGTTCGCACAGTCGACGACGACGCGCAGCCCGTCGAGGCGTCGCCCGTCCATCGAGTCGGCGACCGACTGCATCCATCGGGCCACCTCGCCCGAGCCGTCGATCACCGTGCCGATGGCGTCCCCGGTGCGGGGATCACCCGATGCCTCATGGCGCAGCAGGCTGTGAAGCTCGCGCTCGAGGGCCGCCTCGGTGTCGTCATCGAGCTTCTTGCCGCCTGGCCCGAAGAGCTTCACGCCATTGTCCTCGAAGGGGTTGTGCGACGCCGAGATGACCGCCCCCGCGATCGTCTCCCGGGCCGCCACCCAGGCGATGGCGGGCGTCGGGGCCACGCCGAGCAGCACCACGTCGGCCCCTTCGGCGGTCAGCCCGGCGACCAGCGCGGCCTCCAACAAGGGCCCGGACCGGCGGGTGTCGCGTCCGACGACGAACCGCCAGGACGGCAGCACTCTCGCAGCGGCGCGCCCGAGCGCGAGGACGACCTCGGGCGTGAGGTCGAGGTTGGCCACGCCACGCACCCCATCTGTGCCGAACTTCAGCATGCCGAGAGGATGGCAGATCTCGCCACCCTCGATCGCTCCGGCCCCATCGTGCAGGCAGGCACGGTCTCCGTGGCGAACCTCAACTCGTGGATCCCTGCGCCGACCCGACTCTGTCATCCAGCGGACGCTGGTCCGTTGCCTTCCCCGAGCAGTGGTGGTACCCGGCCTGCGCGTCGCACGAGCTCGGTCGCAACCCGCACCCCATCACGCTCATGGACCAGCCACTCGTGCTGTTCCGCGACGCTCACGGCACGCCCCACGCGCTCATCGATCGTTGTCCCCACCGCAACGTCCCCTTGTCGCTGGGGCGCGTCCAGGCGGACGGCACCCTGCAGTGCGGCTATCACGGTTGGCGCTTCGACGGAGCCGGGCGCTGCACGGCGGTGCCTGCTCTCGACGTGTCCGTCGCGAACGGCGGGACGCCGCGCGATGTCCCGGCGCGACCCGTGCGAGAGCAAGACGGGTTCGTGTGGGTGTGGGGGTCCACCGAGGTCGCCCCGTCCCGCGCTCCCTTTGCGCTGCCGCAGCTCGGCAGCGGCTCCACCGTGGGCGAGGTCGTGTTCCGCCGGGACATGGAGTGCACGGTGCACGCGTCCGTGGAGAACGCTCTCGACGTCCCGCACACCGCGTTCCTGCACGGAGGACTGTTCCGCAAGACCGGTCAGGGACCGCTGGTGCAGGCGGAGCGCACCGACCTCACCGATGGCGTGGAGGTGCGCTACGTCGGGGAACCCGCCGCCTTCGGGCCGCTGCGGCTGCCCGGCGACGCCACGTTCGATCACTGGGACCGCTTCTTCCTGCCGTCGATCGCCCAGGTCGAGTACCGCATCGGCGATGCCGTCCGCATCACCAACTCCATCCTGCACCTGCCGCTGTCGGCAACCCGCACGCGTGCCTGGTTCGTGCTGCGCTTCCGCAGCCCGCTTCCCGCGTCGGTGATCGGCCCCATCGTGCGGGCCCGGGGGAAGAAGATCCTGCAGCAGGACGTCGACATGCTCGAGCACCAGACCCGCAACATCCGCCGCTTCGGTGGTGAGCGCTACGCGAGCACCGACCTCGATCTCCTCGGCAACGCCATCTGGCGCCTCATGCGCCAAGCCGAGAAGGCCGACCGCAACGAGCAGGAGACCCAGCTCGACATCCGAGTAGGCAGCCCAAGGGCCACTCTCCAGCTGTAAGGCCGGCGCCGAACCAGCCGACCGAGTCCGAAGGGGGGAGCGGGAGGGGGGAACGCTCCGCGTGCCCCCCTCGCCAGCGAAGGGGTGGCTCCGCCGCCCCTGAGCAGCAAGGGCCCGGCGCGCCGAAGGCGCTCAGAACAGCTCGAGCAAGGACGGCGTAGCCGTCCGTGCTCGAATCAGCGCTTGGAGTACTGCGGAGCCTTGCGGGCCTTCTTGAGGCCGTACTTCTTGGACTCCTTCTCACGGGAGTCCCGCGTGAGGAAGCCGAGCTTCTTGAGCAGCGGGCGCAGCTCGGGATCGAGGGCGATGAGCGCACGAGAGATGCCGTGGCGCAGCGCACCGGCCTGGCCGGTGGGGCCACCGCCGTCGAGCGTGGCGTCGATGTCGTAGGCCTCGAGCAGCTCGGTGGCCCGCAGCGGCTCGGTGAGGATCATCTGGTGCGTCTTCGAGGGGAAGTAGTCCTCGAGGGGGCGCTTGTTCACGGTGATGGTGCCGACGCCCTCACCCTCGCTGGTCCGGAACCGGACGCGAGCGACCGCCTGCTTGCGGCGACCGGTGGACTGCATGAGGGGCTGAGACACGTGTTCTCCTACGCGGTGCGCCGGGCGGCGGGGATGTCGAAGGGCTCGGGCATCTGCGCCGAGTGAGGGTGGTTCGGGCCGGCGTACACCTTGAGCTTGGTGAGCATCTGGGCACCGAGGCGGTTCTTGGGGATCATGCCCCTGATGGCCCGGCGCACGGCGTCCTCGGGCTTGCGGGCCTGCGAGTCGGCGAAGGTGCGGGACTTGAGGCCACCGGGGTAGCCAGAGTGCCGGTACACCATCTTCTGCTCAGCCTTGTTGGCCGTGAGCACGATCTTCTCCGCGTTGATGATGATGACGTGATCGCCCATGTCCATGTGCGGGGCGAACGTCGGCTTGTGCTTGCCGCGCAGGAGGCGGGCAGCCTCAGTGGAGAGTCGGCCGAGGACGAGGTCCTGGGCGTCGATCACGTACCACTTGCGGGTGATCTCGCTGGCCTTGGGGCTGTAGGTGCGCACGCGAAGCGTCCTTGGGAGTTGCTGGAGGATCGTTGCCAGGCGCGCAAGCGCCCGAAGCGGAGTGCAAAACTACGGCTCCTCGTGCCCCTACCGCAACTTTGGGACGGCCGGGTGGATCCCAACCATCGCCAGCGACGGCGGGCGGGCGCCAAAAGGGCCCCGGGGTGGGGCTGACGTGCGCGTCCGGGGCCGACCTCAGTACTCGACGTGCCAGAGGCACAGACCGTGTGGCGGGGCGATCGGTGCGGCGTTGGCGCGATCTCCGCTGTGCAGGATCCCGAGGATCTCACCTGCTCGCACCTGGCCGTGTCCTGCCGACACGATGGTGCCGACGATGCTGCGCACCATCTGCTGACAGAAGGCGCGCGCCGTGATCTCGAAGCGGAGCACCCCGGCGTCGAGCTCGGTCCACCCCGCGGCGAACACGCGCCTCACCAGGGTGGCCGGCTCAGCCCCGGGAGGCAGCTTCGGCCGCCGACAGAACGCGGAGAAGTCGTGCTCGCCCAGGAAGGGGTCGCAGGCCAGCGACAGCAGCTCGATCCGAAGCGGCATGGCCACATGCCACGCAGTGCGGGTGAGGAACGGGTCGGGCACCGGCCGGTTGAGCACCGTGTAGCGGTAGGTGCGGGACCGGGCCGAGAAGCGAGCGTCGAAGGCCGGGTCGGCGAGGTCGAGCTCGCGCACCACCAGCTCGGGTCCGCACAGCTTGACGAGCGAGCGGTGCAGGGCCGCAAGGTCGGTGTCGGCCGGCAGGTCGGTGCTCACCACCTGGCCCCAGGCGTGCACGCCCCGATCGGTGCGGCCAGCGCACGTGAGCTCGACGGGACGGCGCACGACCCGTTCGATCGCGGCGGTCAGCACACCGGCGACGGTGTGCTGACCGGGCTGGACGGCGAACCCATGAAACGAGGTCCCGTCATAGGCCACCAGCAACCGAACGCGGACCGTCGGCCCCAAAGGGGCCAGCGGAACCTCAGGCACGTCGAACAGGGTCACAACGAGGAGGGGGGAGCGGGAAGGGGGAACGCTCTGCGTGCCCCCCTCGCCTGCGAAGGGGCGGCTCCGCCGTCCCCTGAGCCGACGATGCGCGTCGCCGAAGGCGACACGTCACACATCGGTCCGGAACCTCTGGTTCCGGACCGACGTCTCACACCAGTTCGATGCGCGCCATCGGGGCGTTGTCACCCGGCCGCGGGCCGAGCTTGAGCACCCGGGTGTAGCCACCCGGGCGATCGACGTAGCGCGGACCGATGTGATCCATCAGCTTGGCCGTGACCTCTTGGTCACCGAGGTAGGCGAGGATCTGGCGGTGGTTGTGGAGGCCACCCTTACGCGCCTTGGTGATGACCTTCTCGGCGATGGGTCGCAGCGCCTTGGCCTTGGCCTCGGTGGTGACGATGCCCTCCGCCGCGACCAGCGACGAGACGAGGTTGGCCATCAG
>JBKJSO010000297.1:0-4062 GCA_046595835.1 Acidimicrobiales bacterium
CACCTGCCTGCTCGTGGACATGCGCACGCCAGGCGTCGAAGCTCGGCCCATCCTCACGATGGCGGGCGACGCTGGGTTCAGCGAGCTGTTCTTCACGGATGCTCGCGTGCCTGTCACGGCGCTGCTCGGTGCCCTCAACGAGGGGTGGACGGTCGCCACAAGCACCCTGAGCAACGAGCGGGCCGGCGTGGCCAGCCTCTACCTCAGCCTGCGCCGCAAGCTCGACCGCCTCCTGGAGGTGGCCGGTCAGCCGGGCCCGGACGGCTCGCGGCCCATCGACTCGCCCGTCGCTCGCGACGCGCTGATGGCGCGCTACATCGACACCCGCAACCTCGAGTTCCTCGCCAAGCGGTCGCTCGGCGCGGCCCTGAGCGGTCGCCCGCCGGGGGCCGAGGGCAGCGTGATCAAGCTGGCGTGGGCCAAGAGCGAGCAGGCGGTGGCCAACACGGCCGTCGACGTGCTCGGCATGCAGGCCCTCGATGGCCCGTGGGCCGACGGCTTGCTCGGCTCGCGCTCGCTCACCATCGCGGGCGGCACCACCGAGGTGAACCGCAACATCGTGGGCGAACGGGTGCTGGGCCTGCCGCGGGAACCTAAGCCGGCGGGCTGAACTAACGTTCACGTCAATAACCGAGCGAGGGGGCACACAGTGCAGGATGTGTTGCAGTACGAGGGCAAGCGAGTGGTGGTCACTGGCGCGGCGTCAGGCATGGGCGAGGCCACGGCCTCGATCCTCACTGACCTCGGCGCCGAGGTGCACGGGCTCGACATCAAAGAGGGCCCGGCGCCGGTGAAGGCGTTCCACCTCTGCGACCTGAGCGACCCGGGTCAGATCGAGGCCACGGTGGCGGAGATCGGCGGACCGGTGGACTCGCTCTTCAACTGTGCCG
The DNA here is from genome assembly GCA_046595835.1 of Acidimicrobiales bacterium. Classification (GTDB taxonomy): domain Bacteria; phylum Actinomycetota; class Acidimicrobiia; order Acidimicrobiales; family VFJN01; genus VFJN01. The sequence continues at coordinate 891 of JBKJSO010000297.1, forward strand.
GGTTGCCCACGACGGCCCCCGGCCAGAAGATCGTCACCGTCAACTTCCTCGGTCACCGGCACCTCACCGAGGCGATGCTCCCGCACATCACGCCGGGCGGCTCGGTGGGCTTCATCTCGTCGGCCGCGGGCATGGGCTGGCAGGGCAACGTGGAGCGCTACCTCGAGCTCCTCGCGACCGACGGCTTCGCGGCCGGGCAGACGTGGTGCGACGCCCACGACGAGATCATCTCGGCCGACGGCTACTCCTTCTCGAAGGAGGCCATCAACACCTACGTGGCGTGGCGGGGCTTCCAGCTCGCCGCCACAGTGCGCATCAACGGCATCATGCCCGGTCCCACGGACACGCCGATGATGCCGAGCTTCGTCGAGAGCATGGGGGAGGACTTCTTCGCCAAGTTCCCCAAGCCGGTCGGCCGCAACTCGCGAGCCGACGAGCAGGCCTGGGCGCTCGTCATGGTGAACAGCCCCCGATCCAGCTACACGGTGGCCACCAACGTCTTCACCGATGGTGGCTTCAGCGGCGGCATGCAGACCAACAGCATCGACTTCGCCGCCCTCTTCTCGGGCGAGTAGTCCCCACAACCCCCCGATCTGTGCACCGTCACCCCCGCAATGAGGGGGTGACGGTGCACAGATCCGGTTGGGTCACCGGTTGAGGCGGCGGAACATGTCCTTCTGCGCCTTGTAGAGCTTGGGGAACTCGGCGTAGAGCCGGTCGTAGGTGGCGCGCGTGCCGGGGTCGGGCGTGAAGACGACGTCGACGGGGGTGTGGTCGCGCACCTGGGCACGGTCGACATCGCCGAGCGCGATGCCGGCCAGGAGCGCGGCGCCGCGCAGGCCGGTGTGGATCGGATCCGCGAGCCGTTCGATCGTGCGGTCCATCACATCGGCGTGGATCTGGCACCACAGGTCGGACTGCGCGCCGCCGCCGAACACGCGGATCGGATCGAGCCGACGCTTCGCGAAGCGCTCGACGGCCTCGTGCAGCCAGCGGTCGTTGTAGGCCACGCCCTCGAGCACAGCGCGCACCAGCGCGGCGCGGTCCGTCGCGATGCCCACGTTGTGGAAGCCGGCACGGGCACGCTTGTCGTCGATGGGGGAGCGCTCGCCGGTGAGCCACGGCGTGAAGATCACACCGCCGGCGCCGGGCGACACCTTTGCCGCGAGGTCGCACAGGGCGCCGAAGCTCGGGCGCTCGTCGCCGAGGAGCCCATCCTGCGGCACGATCACCTTGTCGCGCAGCCACTGCAGGCAGGCGCCTGAGGTCTCGTGGTTGTTGGCGATGAGGTAGCCCTGCGGTGCGGGGCCCGGCACTGACGCGATCTGGCGCTGCACGTCGGTCTTCTTGAACGACACGGGGCAGCTGATCCATGACGTGGTGCTGATGGCCAGGTGCGTCTCGAAGTCGGCGATGGTGCCCGCACCGATCGACGAGGAGTGCAGGTCGGGGGTGCCGGCCACCACCTGCACGCCACGCGGGAGACCGAGGTCGGCGGCCACGTCGTCGCGCACGGTGCCGACCACCGAGGCCGTGGGCCGCAGTGGCGGCAGCTTCGACCCATCGACGCCGGCCAACCTCAGCAGCGTGTCGTCGTAGGCGAGGGTGTCGGGGGAGCGGTTGTCGGTGAGCCAGGCGCCGGTCATCGACGCACGGGTGGCGGTGGCCTGGCCCGTGAAGCGCATCGAGAGGTAGTCGACCGGCTCGAGGTACCAGCGGGCTGCCCGTGCGATCTCCCGCTGGTCGGCTGCGAGGTGGAGCATGTGGCCGATGGGGTCGGCGCCGCTCGTGGCGGGCGCGCCCCCGGTGCGGCGGATCCACGTGGCGAGGGCCCGTGCCGTGTAGCCCGACACCTTGCCGCCGATCCGCTTGCGCACGTGCGGGCCGCCGCGCGTGTCCATCCAGAGGATGCAGGGACCGACCGGGATGCCGTGCTCGTCGACGGGAACGGTGCTGGCCCACTGCCCGGTGGTGCTGACGGCCACGACCTGCGCCGGGTCGACGGCACCGCTGGCGAGGCCCGTGCGCACCGCGTCGGTCACGAGCTGCCACCACACCTCGGCGTCTTGCTCGGCGCCGCCGCCGGAGACGTACGTGGTGGTGAGCTCCGCGTCGGCCGTCCACGCGATCTCGCCAGTGATCGACACGAGACCCACCTTCAAACCAGTGGTGCCGAGGTCGATGGCGACGACGTGGCGATCGCTCACGGCAGCGCCTGCTGCTCGTCCATCATGTCGGCCATCACGGCGCGGATGAACTCGTCCGCCTCGTTGGTCATGCCGCCGGCCACACCGCCGTAGATCGCGCCGCTCTGGGCGGGTTCGTCCTTGTGCTCCCGGGCGTACTCGACGGCCTCGGCAAGGTCGACCGCGAACGCGTCGGCGACGCCGGCCTGGGTCTGCGGGCGGGTGACGGCCATGTGCAGCGCGTTGGGGTACTGCTGGCCGTTGAAGCGCCAGCCTCGGAGGCGCATGAAGTCGTTCACGTGGTACACGTCGAAGTCGTCGGACGTGAAGCTGAACAGGAAGGTGGGGTTGCCGAGCATGCGCAGCTCGCTGTGGGAGCGCACGGCGGACTGCATCGCGGCCGACGTCTCGAAGATGGCCTTGGCGTAGCGGAGGTAGCCCTCCCAGCCGAAGCTGACCATCGCCGCCCAGGTGGCGGCGAGGATGCCGCCCGACCGCGAGCCTTCGATCCCGGGGGAGCAGTACTTGCCGCCGCTCCAGTCGGTGAGGAAGAAGTACTGCGCGTTGCGCAGCTCCTTGGATCGGAAGGCGCACACCGACGATCCCTTGAAGGCGTAGCCGTACTTGTGGGTGTCGGCGGAGATGCTCGTGACGCCGGGGAGGCGGAAGTCGTAGATGGGCACGTCGTAGCCGAGCTTCTGGCCGAAGGGCAGGATGAACCCCCCGAGGCAGCCGTCGACGTGCAGGCCCACGCCGCGGGCCAGCGCGAGGTCGGACAGCGCCTCCATGGGGTCGACCGTGCCGTACCCGTAGTTGCAGGCGGAGCCGACGAGGGCGACGGTGTTGGCGTCGATGTGGGCGGCCACCCAGTCGACGTCGACCTGGGTGGTCACGGGATCGACCGGCGCCTTGCGCAGCTCGATGCCGAACAGGTGGCACGCCTTGTCGAAGGCCGGGTGCGCGGTCTCGGGCTTGATGACGTTGGG
>JBKJSO010000365.1:0-9064 GCA_046595835.1 Acidimicrobiales bacterium
AGTCCGGTTGAAGGCGCATCCCTGCTAAGGATGTGAGGGGGCAACTCCTCCGTGGGTTCGAATCCCACCCGCTCCGCTGATCCGCCCGGCGTTCGTCGCCGGGCGGTGTCGCGCCCCCGGCCAGCCGCGAGACTTCGGGGATGAGCGAGCTGAGCGTGCAGGGGGCCTACGCGTGGCGCGACGCCGGGTGGTGCACGGGGGACGTGACCTGCCGTGACGGCACGATCGTCGCCGACGCGCCGGGTCCGGAGGCCACTGTCCTGGGGGCGGCTGGGATGCAAGTGGTACCAGGGTTCCTCGACCTCCAGTGCAACGGCGGGCTGGGGATCGATCTGGCGAGCAACCCCGAGCGGCTATGGGACCTGGGCGCGCAGCTGCCGCGCTGGGGGGTCACCGCGTGGCTGCCCACGATCGTCACCACGCCTCCGGGCATCGTCGAGCGGGCGCTGGCCACGCTTGCCGCGGGCCCGCCGCCGGGCTGGGTGGGAGCCGAGCCGTTGGGCCTGCACCTCGAGGGGCCGCTCCTGTCGCCCGCCAAGCGGGGCGCCCATCCCGCGGCGCTCCTGCGGCCGGCGACCATGGCGGCCATCGACGGCTGGTCCCGCGCCGCCGGCGTCGCGCTCGTCACGCTGGCACCGGAGCTCGAGGGCGCGCTCGAGGTCATCGAGGCGCTCGTCGAACGCGGGGTCGTCGTGTCGCTGGGGCACTCGGCCGCCACCGCGGACCAGGCGATGGCCGGGGTGGACGCGGGGGCTACCTGGGTCACGCACCTCTTCAACGCCATGGTCCCACTGCACCACCGGGAGCCGGGCCTGGCTGGCGTCGCGCTCACCGACGAGCGCCTCCACGTGGGCCTCATCGCCGATGGGATCCACGTCGACCCATCGGTGGTGACCGTGGCGCAGCGGGCGCTTGGCGACCGGCTGACGCTGGTGACCGATGCCGTCGCCGCGCTCGGGATGCCCGAGGGTCGCCAGGCGCTGGGCCGATCGGAGGTGACCGTCGACGCCGACGGCGTGCGCCTGGCCGACGGCACGCTCGCCGGATCCAACCTCGCCATGGATCAGGCGGTGCGGAACCTGATGGCCTTCACGGGCTGCTCAGCGGAGGTCGCCGTGTGCGCCGGAACCGAGGCGCCCGCCCGAGTGCTCGGTGATGAGCGGCGCGGCACTCTGGCAGTCGGGTCCCGGGCCGACCTCGTGGTCCTCGACGGAGAGCGGCGCGTGGTCGCGACGGTGATCGGCGGCCGGATCGTCCACGACGCTCGCTGAACGCCGGCCGCGGGATGGACGCGACCACCTCGGGCGAACCAGGCTCTGCTCTGACGAAAGGGAGCACAATGCCCGAAACCCCCTGGCACGGCGACGCTTGCTCGCTGGTCGACGCCTTCCGCAATGGCGATCGCTCGCCCCTCGAGGAGCTCGACGCCACCCTCGCGGCGATCGAGTCGTCGGACCTGAACTGCTTCTCCCACGTGGACCCAGAGCGCGCCCGCGCCGCCGCCGCGACGGCCGACGTCTCGCTGCCCTTCGGCGGGGTGCCGTCGGCCATCAAGGAGCTCGACCCGGTCAAGGGCTGGCCGTGGACGGAGGCGTCGCTCGTCTACAAGGACCGCATCAGCACGTACACGTCGCACCAGACGCAGCGCCTCTTCGAGCGCGGTGGCGTGGTGCCGGTGGGCAAGACCACGGCCAGCGAGTTCGGCGGTCTCAACGTGAGCGTCACGAAGATCAACGGCGTAACCCACAACCCGTGGCGTCACGGGCGCACCGTCGGCGGATCGTCGGGCGGCTCCGCGTCGGCCGTGTCGGGCGGGCTCGTGAGCCTCGCCACCGGTGGCGACGGCGGCGGCTCCATCCGCATCCCGGCGGGCTACACCGGCCTGCTCGGCATGAAGGGCACCTTCGGTCGCATCCCCCGCGGGCCCCACGCCTTCATGCGCCCCAACACGGTGGTGCTCGGGAACCTGTCGCGCTCGGTGCGCGACGCGGCTCGCTACTACGACGTGTGCGCGGGCACCCACCTCTACGACCCGTCGAGCCTGCCGTCGCACGGTCGCTGGGAGGCCGGCCTCGGATCAAGCGACCTCAAGGGCCTGCGAGTGGCGATCGTCCCCGCGCTGGGCGGCGCCACCCTCGAGCCCGGTGTGGAGGATCGCATCCGAGCCGAGGCCAAGCAGCTCATCGCCGACGCAGGCATGGTGGAGGTCGACGTGCGCGTCGAGCCGCCCAACCTGGCCGCGCAGTGGATGATGGGCAACCTCGCCACGCTCCTCGCCGACCTCGGCGACGCGTGGCCGCAGTGCTCCGGTGATCTCACCGACGAGGTGGCTGTGGGACTGCACCTTGCCGAGGCCATGTACAACCTCCGCACAGCGGCGGTAGCCGAGGAGCTGCGCATCCAAGCCAACGAGGTGATGGCCAGCGCCTTCGAGCAGGCCGACCTCGTCATCGCGGCCACCAACCCGGGCCCGGCGTTCGCGGCCGACGCGGCCACCAGCAGCCCGCAGGCCCCGATCATCGACAAGCTGTTCTCGAGCGGCCCCGCCCGTCAGGTGGTGCGCGGGCTCCTCGGGGCAGTGCGGGTGGCGGCCGGCGCCGTGCCCAAGCTGCCGGCGACGGTGCTGGGGCAGGCGGAGGCGCGGTTCCCCGATCTTGTCAACATGGGTGCCCTCACCATCATCGCGAACATCTACGGCAACCCGGCCGTGTCGATCCCGGCGGGCACGGTCGACGGCCTGCCCGTGGGCATGCAGGTGCTCGCCCCGCATCACCGCGACGAGCTGCTCTTCGACGTGGCCCTGGCCGTGGAGCGCGAGCGGCCGTGGCCGATGGTCGCGCCCTCAGTGTCGGCCTAGAGTCCGCGGTCATGAGCATCAAGGTGGTGGGGGCAGGGGTAGGTCGCACGGGCACGCACTCCCTGAAGGTGGCCTTGGAGCGGCTGCTCGGCGGGGGCTGCCATCACATGGTCGAGGTGTTCCCCTCCGAGGAGCAGAAGGTGGGCTGGACGCGCGCCATCGACGGCAAGTCGGTCGACTGGGCGAGCCTGCTCAGCGACTTCACCGCCATCGTCGACTGGCCCGGCGGATCGTTCTGGCCGGAGCTCTCTGAAGCGTTCCCGGACGCGCTGGTGCTGCTCTCGGTGCGGCCGGCCGACCAGTGGTATCGCAGCGCGTCGAACACGATCTTCGTGGGGCTCGGTCAGGCGGCAGCGAGCGACGACCCGTGGATGCAGGCGATGGCGCGGCTGCTCCGCGATCGCTTCGATGACCGCCTCGACGACCCGACGGCGATGATGGATGCGTTCGAGCGCCACAACGACGCGGTCCGAGCCGCCGTCCCCGTCAGCCGGCTCCTCGAGTGGACGCCCGGCGACGGCTGGGAGCCGATCTGCGAGCGCCTCGGCGTGGCGGTGCCGGCCGAGCCGTTCCCAGTCACCAACACCACCGAGGACTTCCGCGCCATGGTCGGCATGCCACCCCTGGAGGCCTGACGGACGCAGCGTCCTCCCGCTCAGTCGGAGCGGTCGTGCGCCTCGACGCCCTCGGGTAGCTGTACGACCCAGAACACCGCACCCCAAGGGTCGGTGAGCGGGGCCATGCGACCAAAGGGGGTGTCGACCGGGTCGCCGAGGACCGTGCCGCCCGCACCGACGGCCGCGGCGAGCGCGGCATCGCAGTCGGCCACGGCGAAGTACACGAGCCAGTGCGACGGCGTTCCGTCGGGCGCCCCCATCATCCCGCCCAGGCCACCGAGTGGTGCCTCTTCGTCCGCGAGGTGCAGCGTGGTGTAGTCGTCCGGCGCCATCGGCATGGCCTCGGCTCGGTAGCCGAACACGGCGCGGTAGAACGCACGAGCGGCGTCGGGGTCGGTGGAGCGGAGGTCCTCCCAGGTGATCCCGCCGGGCTCGTTCACGATCTCGGCGCCGATCATCTCCCGGGCCTGCCACACACCGAACACGGCACCGGCGGGGTCGATCGCCACGCACATGCGGCCGTGCTGGCCGACGTCGGTGGGTCCCATCATCACGGTGCCGCCGTTGGCGGTGATCACCGCGGCCGCGTGGGCGTCGGCTTCGGCAACCGTGTAGTCGAAGTCGGGGTCGCTCTCGGCGAAGGTCCACCCCATCACGTCCCCGTAGAAGGTGCGGGCGAGGGCCACATCGGGAACCATGATGTCGGTCCAGCAGGGGAGGCCGGCGGGCTAGGCGAAGGTGCGGGTGGTCATCCCCTGCATCCCAGACGAGGGACCAGCGCTTGTCCACGGCCTCTGGCAGGATCAGGCCATGACGCGCTTCAAGGTCGGAGACAAGGTCATCATCACCGAGGGAGATTTCAAGGGCGAGCGTGGTGCGATCGTCGACAAGAAGCTCCTAGGTGACGGGCTCGTGGTGGCCCTCGAGAAGAACGGCAAGGAGATCAAGACGGAGGAAGGGCACGTCAACCTCGCCGCCAGCGACTGACGCCCTCCCGGATCGACCGAGCCAGGGACCCTCTTGTAGAGTCCTCCCTCCCACCCCAGCGCTCGTAGCTCAATTGGATAGAGCATCTGACTACGGATCAGAAGGTTGGGGGTTCGAGTCCCTCCGAGCGCGCTGCTGTGACCTGCGGAAACGCGGCCGCAGCGCGCTAGTCGGCGCGCGCTATCCCTATAACAATCCCTATAGCTGTAGGGATGACCTCGAGTTATAGGGATGCGGCATCAGCGACGAAGCGGACCAGACGGGGTACCGGGTCGCTCCGGCAGCGCTCGCCGGGGGTGTGGGAGATCCGGGTGGTGGTGGCGTTCGACCCGCTCCGCGGGCGCAGCGTCCAGCGCTCGTTCACGATCCACGGTGACGTCGAGTTCGCGGAGCGCCGCCGTCTCGAGCTGGTCGAGGACTATGGCGTGACGCGGGTCGACTTCACCACAGCGGGAGCTGGTCTGAGCGATGGTGAGCTGCTGGAGAGGGTCTTCGACGGGCCGCACCTGTGGAAGCCGGCCACGGTTGTGTCGCACCGTCCTGTCGTGCGGGCGCTGATCGCGGATCCGCTCGCTCGGCGGCGCCTGGTGGTGCGTACGGTCGGCGATGTCCGCGCTGCGATCTGTCGGTGGCAGGCAGAGGGCGGTTCGGTGTCGACGGTGTCGGCCCGATGGTTGGTGTTGCGCTCGGCGTTGTCGTGGGCGGTCGGTGAGAACATCCTTCGCACCAACCCGCTGCTCGGCGTGAAGGGTCCGCCGCGCTCCGCGCTCCGCGCCCCGTCGCCATCACACGATCAGCGAGGTGCGCGAGCTCTTGTGCACCGCACAGTTCGCTGTTGCCTGCCTGTCCGCCGAGCTGGACGGGGCGCCCGGCTCGGCGAAGTGGCGGCGACTGCTCTACAGCGCCGAACAAGCCCACCTCCTCGTGAGGTTGGCGGCCGATTCGGGTGCCCGCCGGGGCGAGCTAGCGGTCCTTCGCCGGGCCGATCTCGACGGCCGGGTCCTGACCATCGAACGGGGCCTGTCCAGCGGTGTGCTCGGCTCCACCAAGTCTGGTCGCAGTCGCCGCCTGACGCTGGGCGCGACCACCGCCCAACTCATCGACGATCATTTCGACGCGTGGGCCACCCGCGGACCCAACCCAGTCGGAGATTGGCTGTTCGCCCCGACCCCAACACGGGAGTCCACATGAGTGCCGACTCGTTGTCCCACAAGTTCCGGACGCTGGGGCGGGTAGCGGGTGTCGAAGCGCCGGCGCTGCACCGGCTACGACACGGCGTCGCCACCCACCTCGTCGACCAGGGCAAGATCCTCAAAGCCCAAGCCAGGCTCGGCCACCGAGACCCCGCTACAACACTGCGCCACTACTCCCACGCAGTCGCCCTGCATGACGAGGACGTGGCTGACGACCTCGACGTATTGCTCAACGGTGCATAGACGAGACCACCCTCGCCAGGTGGTTCTGGCGCATTGGGTGGGTCCGGAACATGGCCGACTCAGGCCGCGTCGGGTCCCCGCAGGGTCAGGCGTTCGGTGATGGCGACGTCGAGCGCGGTGGCGATGTCGCACATGCGGGCGAGGCTGGCGGCGCGGTAGTCGGTGGCTTCGTAGCGTTGGACTTGTTGTTCGGCGATGCCGAGCACGTCGGCGAGCTGTCGCTGGCTCCATCCACGGGCGATGCGGGCCTTGATGAGCAGAGTCGCCAGCTCCTCGAGCGAGGATGCCTCGAAGGTCGATAGGGCACCGGAGCGGAGCTGGTCGTACTCCTCGAGTTCGGTGCGGAGGTCGTCGGCCTGGGCGCGTACGGCGTCGATCTCGAGCTGAGTGAGCTTGGAACGCTTCTTGGCGTCGGCCTTGGCTTCGAGGTTGGCGAGCGCGTCCTGGAATTGGCGCAGGTGGGCTTCGGTGGAGCGACGCTGGACTTCGTTGGTGATCACGATGGGTCTCCGATCGTTAGCACGACGATGCCCTTGCGGCCACCGTCTCGTTCGTTCTTGAAGAAGTCTGCGAACACGAGCCCGCTGACGGACTCGACGACGTTGGGGAACAGCTCGCCCCCGAACCGGGCCTTCTGGTTGGAGCGACCGGCCGAGAGGTCGAAGAAGATCGGATCGAGGCAGTCGAGGTCGACCCCGTTGGGGTCCCAGCAGGCGTCGAAGTCGGCCGGTTCGTCCTTGGCGGTGACGAAGCTGCCGTTCAACCACAGGCGAGTGCACCCCGCCCTCGTGAGGAGTACGACGGCTTCGGCGAGGCCGTCGAGGAGCTGGCGGCGCCGAGGTGTCCAGCCGAACCGGTCCGCCAGTTCGTCCCATGCCGCAGCGTGTTCACCGTCGGGGAGACGGCCCGTGTCCGGGTTGAAAGGCGGGAGCACGCCACAACACTATCGTTGTGGCAATGCCATTCCAAGGGATGTGAGTGGTCACATGTTGGTCACGAACGACGACGAACGACGCCGGACTGGCCAACACGGCTGACGAGAATCGGCGGCTGCGACCCCCGAAATCCGGATGTCAGCGGATGACGCCGCACCAGGCATCACGACGGAATCGGACTACGGATCAGAAGGTTGGGGGTTCGAGTCCCTCCGAGCGCGCAAGCAAAAGTCCCAGGTCATAGGGTTGCGGCCCCTCAAGACCCGGGGCGCTGCACCTGTATCGGGCCGTTGCCAGCTGGGGTTGTGGCCGTACACTGGCCGTACTACTGGAGGAAGGCCTGATGGCTGCAATGGAGACGCGGCGGCGGAGCCGACGCTTGGAGCTTCGCACGACACCTGATGAGCGTGACCTCATCGAGCGCGCTGTCGCGGCTACCGGCACTGACCTGACGGAGTTCGTTGTGATCAACGCGGTGGACGCAGCACGGCGTGTCCTCGCCGATCGCGACCGGTTTGAGCTCGATGAGGGTGCCGTCGCGGCGTGGGATGCCATCAACGCCAGACGGGGCCGCGACCTCCCGGGGCTTCGTCGGCTCATGGAGCGACCGTCCCCGTTCGCTGAGTGACATCGCTCTATCGCCCGCCCGAGCCGCTCGCTGATCACCATGACGCAACTGCGTTCAGCTGTCGGTCGACCGAGCAGACCAGTTGGCTTGGACGACACGCTCGCCAGTCGGCGGCGACCGGCACGACCAAGGTGTTCGTCGTCACCGAGGCCGACGACTCGCGTGTGGTCGCCTACTACGCCTGGTGCATGGCCCGGCTGTCGATCGCTTCGGCACCGTCGCGCCTGAGGAAGGGCGCGGGCCGGTACCCGCAGCCGGTGGCGCTGCTCGCTCGCCTTGGCGTCGACACCGCGCACGAGGGCAGGGGGTTAGGAGCGGCGCTTCTCCAGGACGTCTTCGCGCGCCTGTTGGAGCTCTCCGACGACATCGGCTGCCGGGGTCTGCTCGTTCATGCGGAGTCCGATGCGGCTCGCGCCTTCTACCTGCATCTCGTACCGGAGCTCGAGCCGAGCCCGACCGACGACCTCCATCTGGTCGTGCTCATGAAGGACATCCGCAAGACCCTCCTTCGGTAACCGCCGGTGGTCAAGGGACGACACCCGACGTCCCCAGGACGGGCGGGGCGCTTGTCAGGGGTCATTCAGGTGCATTGGCAGAAGGTGGGCCCAACAGCTCGCCACCGATGCCGCGCCGCTGGGCGCGGTACTGAGGAGTCCCCGTACCGATGGCATTGCCCCTTCGACCCGCGCTCGCACTGGCCCTCGCGGTCTTCGCCGTCGGTCTGTCCGCCTGCACCGCGAGCTCCAAGACCGGTGGTTCCACGACGACCACCGTGCCTCCGTACACGCGCTACAAGTTCGATCCCGCGAACTTCGTCGACCCCACGACCAGCACCAACGTGCTCCACCCGACGAAGCCGGGCACCCAGTGGGTCCGCTCCGGGACCACTGAGGTCGGCGGGCGAAAGGTCCCGCACTCGGCGATCTCCACGATGACCGATGTGGTCCGCGAGATCGACGGTGTGAAGGCCGTGGCCATGCTCGACCAGTCGAGCGACTCGGGCGAGATCGTGGAGGTCGGGTTCGACTACTTCGCCCTCGACAAGGACGGCAACGTCTGGATCATGGGGGGCTACACCGAGGACTTCCAAGGCGGCGAGTTCACCGATGCCGGGGAGGCATGGCTGGGTGCCGCCACCGGCGGCGTTCCGGGCGTCCTCATGCCCGGAGTGGTTCGGGCGGACACCCAGCGTTGGGCCATCGCTGCAGTCGACGCCTCGGAGAAGCCGTCGCTGGGAGAGCCCGTGTCGGTCGGCATCAGAACGTGCGTGGCCTTCGGGTGCTTCGACAACGTCACGGTGATCCGAGAAGGCGAGTTCAAGGCGATCGACAACGAGCTCAAGTACTACGCGCCGGGCATCGGGGTCATCTTCAACGACCCGCAGCTGGCGAGCCTGCACCAGGACTCCTTCGAGCTGGTGAACGTGGTCGAGCTCTCTCCCGCGGGCCTCGCCGAGCTCAGCCAGGTCGTGCTCGACCTCGAGGAGCACGCCCGCACGACGGTGCCCGACGTGTACGGCTCTGCGGCGCGGTCGGTGCGGCAGCGATGACGGTGGGGCCTCCTGTGCTGCGCCTCGACGGCGTGTCGAAGGCGTACCGGTCTGC
>JBKJSO010000382.1:0-12012 GCA_046595835.1 Acidimicrobiales bacterium
AGGGCATCGCAGCGCGCCGCCGTGCGTCGGTCCTGCCACACGATGGCGCGAGACCGTGGTGGCATGGGATCGGCGCACGGGGGCACCCCTGCATCGCGCCATCGTGTGGCAGGACCGACGCACGGCGGCGCGCTGCGATGCCCTGCGAGAGGCCGGACACGAGCCGACGGTGCGGGCCACCACTGGGCTGGTGCTCGACCCCTACTTCAGCGCCACCAAGGCCGAGTGGCTCCTCAACGAAGGGGGGCTCGCCGTCACCCCCGACCTGGCCCTCGGCACCGTGGACGCGTGGGTGCTGTGGAACCTCACCGGCGGCACGGACGGGGGCGTCTTCGCCACCGAGCCGTCCAACGCCAGTCGCACGATGCTCTTCGACATCCGCTCGCTGGCGTGGTCCGACGAGCTGATCGACCTGTTCGGGATCCCCGCCGCCGCGCTCCCCGAGGTGCGCCCGTCGAGCGGTCGCTTCGGCCTCACCGCGGCGGGCTGCGGTCTCCCGACCGGCATCCCGGTCTCTGGCATCGCAGGCGACCAGCAGGCCGCCCTCTTCGGTCAGGCCTGCCTCGAGCCCGGGATGACCAAGAACACCTATGGCACCGGCAGCTTCGTGCTCATGCACGTCGGCGACACCTGTCCTTCGCCGGTCGACGGTCTGCTCACCACCGTGGCCTGGACCCTCGCCGACGGGTCTCGCGCCTATGCCCTGGAAGGGGCCATCTTCGTCACCGGTGCTGCCGTGCAGTGGCTGCGCGACGGCCTCGGCATCATCACCGACGCGGCGGAGGTGGCGACGCTCGCCGCCACCGTGCCCGACACCAACGGCTGCGTTCTCGTGCCTGCTTTCACCGGCCTCGGCAGTCCGTGGTGGGACCCATACGCCCGCGGCACGATCACCGGCATCACCCGCGGCACGAACCGCGGCCACCTCGCTCGCGCCGTCCTCGAGTCGATCTCGATGCAGACGCGCGACGTCGTCACCGCCATGAGCGCCGCGTCCGGCTACCCGGTGCGAGCCCTGAAGGCCGACGGCGGCGCCGCGGCCAACGATCTCCTCCTCCAGATGCAGGCCGACCACCTCCAAGTGCCGGTGTCGCGGCCCGTCATCCAGGAGACCACCGCCCTCGGCGCCGCCTACCTGGCGGGCCTGGCGGAGGGCGTGTGGGGCTCGGCCGCCGAGATCACTGCCAACTGGCAGCTCGACGCCACCTTCGAGCCGCGACTCGATGCCGCCACCGTGGACGCGCAGCACCTCCTCTGGGCCCGGGCCCTCGAGCGATCCCGCGGCTGGGCCACCGAGTGAGGAGCGCGGCGCCCGGGCCGCGCCGGTCAGCTCACCACCCGCAGGGGTGGTTGGCGCGGGCTCGCTGACGGGTGAGCTCGCGGAGCCGGGTGTCGACGATGCGGGCGAGCGCGGCGACCTGCCGGCGCTCTCGGGCCCGGTAGGCGGTGCCGTCGCGCCCGAGGACCAGCGCCAGGCCGGTGGAGGGCAGCGGCGACCAGACGATGTCATCCGGGCCGGTGTCGCTTCCGGCGATGCGGGCCGACTCCTGGCTACCCGCCAGGAAGGCGAGCAACCACGCGATGGCGGGCAGGGTGCCCTCGTCGGCCAGCACCTCACCGCCATCGAGGGACACGACCGCCGCCCACTCGGCGCCGATCACGCGCTTGGCATGGGTGACGACGGCCTCCACCAGCTCGCCGCGATCGCTGGCGCCCACGAGAATGGCCGCCGTCTCGAGCGCATCGAGGCGAGGGTCGTGGAGCGCGTCGGCCACCGGGCGGACCTCCTCGACGTCGACCCCGTCGACCTGCTGCACCTCGTGCACGAGCAGCTCGGTCAGCGCCCCGTCAGGGAGCTCCACGACGAGCTCGTCGATGGCGCGCCCGGCGCCGCGCTCGAGGATGTCGATGCCCACGATCTCGCCGCGCACCGCCCCGATCCGACTAGCCACCTGCCCGAGGGCGCCGGGGCGGTCGGGCAGCCACATGCGAACGACGTAGGTCTCCATGGGCGGGACGGTACGGAGAGCACGTGAACGCCGTGTTACCCGCCATGCACGGGACGAAGAACACCGAAACGGACGCAGTTCTTGACCGCTTGGTCAAGTGACCGTACGGTTCCCGCGTGGCACGGCGACTGACCCAGCGCGGCAAGGATCGACGAGAGCAGCTGATGGCGTACGCCACCGAGCGCTTCGCCGAACAGGGCTACCACCCCACGTCGGTGTCGGAGATCGTGGCCGGCCTCGGTGTGGGCAAGGGCGTCTTCTACTGGTACTTCGACTCGAAGGAGCAGCTGTTCCTCGAGATCCTCAAGGATGCGCAGACCGATCTGCGTCGCCGCCAGCAGCAGGCCATCGCCGACGAGGAGGACCCGGTGCGCCGGATCGAGCTCGGCCTGCGCGCCTCCATGGCCTGGTCTGAAGCGCATCGAGATCACAACAAGCTGATCCAGTTCGCGGCCACCGAAGCGGCCTTTGGCGGCGCCTTGCGGCGGGGCCAGGACATCGCCGTGGCCGATGTCGTGAAGCACGTCAAGGAGGCCATCGCCCAGGGCCGTGTCCGCGACGCCGACCCTGACATCGTCGCCCACGCCATGGTGGGTGTGGCGGGCCATCTCACCCGCACCTTCATCTACGAGCGCGGCGACCCCGCCGACGTGGTGGCCGATGCCGCAGTGGCCTTCTGCCTCGACGGCCTCCTCGGCGGCGTCTGACCGATCCCTGCTCGCCCAGCTAGCCCAGCTTGGTCAGCGCCTTCTTGAGGTTGCGCATCCCCTGGGCGATGCGCTGCTCGTTCTCGATGAGGGCGAAGCGCACGAAGCCGTCGCCGCCCGGGCCGAAGCCCACACCTGGCGAGGTTGCCACCTGGGCCTCGCGCACGAGCATCGACGCGAACTCGATCGAGCCCATCTCCCGGTAGGGCTCCGGGATCGGCGCCCACGCGAACATCGTGCCCTTGGGGCGAGGCATCGACCACCCCATCCGCTCCAACCCCTCGCAGAGCGTGTCGCGGCGGCGCTGGTAGATGGCGCCGACCTCTCGCGGGAAGTCGACCGCCTCGTTGAGCGTGACGGTGGCGGCGATCTGGATGGGCTGGAACGCGCCGTAGTCGAGGTAGGACTTGAGCTTGGCCAGGGCTTGGACGACGTCGCGGTTGCCGACCAGGAACGCCATGCGCCAACCCGCCATCGAGAACGACTTGGTCATCGAGTAGAGCTCGACGGCGCACTCCTTGGCCCCGTCGGCCTGCAGGATCGACGGCGGGTCCCACCCGTCGAAGCCCAGCTCGGCGTAGGCGTTGTCGTGGACGACGATGACGTCCTTCTCGCGAGCGAAGTCGACCAGCTCCTGGAAGAAGTCGAGGTCGACACAGGCCGTGGTGGGGTTGTGCGGGAACGAGCAGATGATCACCCGCGGACGGGGCCATGAGTGCTCGAACACGTGACGGATCCGGTCGAGGAACTGCCCGTCGTCGTTGACGTCGGTGGTCATCGGCACCTCGCGCACCGCGGCGCCGGCGAACAGCGGACCCCAGATGTGGATCGGATACGACGGCGACGGCACGATGGCGGCGTCGCCGGGGCCCAGGAGCACCCACATGAGGTGACTGAAGCCCTCCTTGGCACCGATGGTGGAGATGACCTCGGTGTCCGGGTCGAGGTCAACGTCGAAGCGGCGCTTGTAGAGGTCGGCCACCGCCTCGCGGAGCTTGGGGATGCCTCGACTCGACGAGTAGCGGTGATTGCGGGTGTTGTGGGCGGCCTCGGTCAGCTTGTCGACGGCCACCTGCGGCGACGGCAGGTCAGGGTTGCCGAACCCCAGGTCGATCACGTCGGCCCCTGCTCGCCGGGCCTCCACCTTCAGACCATCGATGATGGTGAAGACGTAGGGGGGCATCCCGGTGATCCGACGGAACTCCATCGGCCCACGGTAGCCCCGCGCCCTCGATGCTCCAGAACTCCTTCGAGGTCCGCGAGTGGGAAGATCGAGTGGTGAGCAACCAGATCGACGTCGTCATCGAGATCCCTCGGGGAAGCCGCAACAAGTACGAGTACGACCACGAGCGCCACATCATGCGCCTGGATCGGCGTCTGTTCACGGCCACCACCTATCCGGCCGACTACGGGTTCATCCCCGACACGCTCTCCGAGGACACGGATCCGCTCGACGCTCTCGTGCTGCTCGACGATCCGACCTTCCCCGGGTGCTGGGTCGCCGCCCGACCGGTAGGCGTGTTCTGGATGACCGATGACGCCGGCCCCGACGCCAAGATCATCTGCGTTCCGGCCGGCGACGCCCGATGGGAGCACGTCACCGATCTCGATGGCCTGCCCGAGCACCTCACCGACGAGATCAGCCACTTCTTCGAGGTGTACAAGGCCCTTGAGCCGGACAAGTACTCCAGCGTGCGGGGCTGGGAGGGCGCGGCGGCCGCGTGGCAGGAGATCGAGGACTGCCAGGAGCGCTACCGCACCACAACCCACTGAGCCCGACTCATCGCGCACCGGCCAGAACCGCCGCCCCGATGGCCCCAGCCCGTTCCCCCAGAGTCGCCGCGATGATCGGGATGTCGGGCCGCTGGTCACCCGCCATCACGAGGTCGGCGAACCGGGCGCGCACCTCCGGGAGCAGCACGTCAGCAGCATCCACGAGACCCCCGCCGATCACCACCACCTCGGGGTCGAGGATGTTGACGAGGTTGCCCAGCCCGAGAGCGATCCAGTGGGAGAGCTCCCCCAGCACGGCCAGCGAGTCGAGGTCGCCCAAGCGAGCGGCCGCGGTGACATGCTCCCCACGCACGTCCTCCGGGTCGCCCCCCAGCTGGGCCACCACGGCGTCGAGCCGGCCGGCGTGGGCGGCGTCCCGGGCGAGTCGCGCCAAGCCCGTCCCCGAGGCGAAGCGCTCCCAGCACCCACGCTTGCCGCACGGACACGGCGGTCCGTCGGGATCCACCACCATGTGCCCCGGCTCACCGGCGAACCCGTTCGCCCCCCGCAGGAGACGGCCTCCGGTGATGATCCCCGCCCCGATCCCCGTGCCGAGGGTGACCACGAGCGCCTCCGCCGCGCCAGCCGCTGCCCCGCACGTCTGCTCCGCCACCGCCGCGCAGTTCGCGTCGTTGTCCACCACCGTGGTGACCCCGCAGCGCTCGCTGAGCACCTCGGCGAGCGGCACGTCGCGGAGCCGGCGCAGGTGGGCGCCCATGTGCAGCCGTCCGGCGCCGTCCACCAGACCGGGCACGCCGACCCCGACCGCGTGCGGAGAGCTGTCCCCATCGGTGAGCGCCGCCACGAGGTCCACCAGGATCTCGACGAGACCGTCGCCGCCGTCGGGGGTGGGGACGCGCCGCTCCTCGAGCACCGCTGATGGTCTGGCGAGGTCGACCGCCACACCGAGCACCTTGGTGCCACCGACGTCGAGCCCGAGGTGGATCACGGGCCACAGCATGCCTCGGCGCCGGCTCCCGACGCCGCCGGTGCTTCAGTAGCGCAGGAGCGCGCCGATCCGACCGAGGACGTCGAGGTCCGCGTTGCCGATGCAGATGGTGACCGGGACGCCTTGGGTGAGCGCCTCCTCGATGGCGTCCTCCACGACATCGCCGACCCGTCGCATCGCCTGACCGGTGGCGGGGTTCGTGGGCCCCACCATGGCCAGCGCCCCGGTGTCGGGGCAGCGCCATCCCTCCTGGGCGAAGCCTTTGGACACGACGAGGCGCTCGACTCGCCGCTCGTTCAGCGCCACCAGCGTGCCGGCCAGGCCAGCCACGCCTCGGCGGCTCGTGACGGCGGCCTCCCTGAGCCGAGCGACGAGCGCTGCTTCGCGGGCCCGCTCGACCTCGGCTTCCACGGCCTCGGAGGCTGCCCGCACCTCGGCATGGCTTGCGCCCACGCCCACGTGGATCCTCCCGCAGAGCCGCTCTTGTAGGTAGGGGTGCAGCGCACCCTGCAGCTCGTTGGCGATGGCATCGGGGGCCCCGATGGCCAGGTGCTGGAACCCCTGCGCCTGCCACAGGTCGAACGCGACGCGGGCGGCGTGGCGGAGGTGCTGGTGAGCGAGCTCCTCCACGTGGTGCTCGGGGGTGCCCCGCTCGCGCAGGCCGCGAGCGTCGTAGTCGCGCGGGAGCTCATCGATCAGCTCGCTGCGCTCGACGAGCCGACCCAACGCGAAGACGAAGAGCCGGGCTCGCTGGCGGTCGGCCAGAAGCACGCCAACCGGCTCGTGCTCCTGCACCACCGACTCCAGCTGTCCGATCGCGGGCGCGTGGTTGATGACCACCCTCGAGCGAACCGGCACCGGCAGCTCGATGACCTCCCAGAGGTCGCTCGCGGCACAGGCGAAGAAGGCCAGCCCCCTCGTCTCGCTGCGGTCGAGGCCGCCCCGGACGAAGGCCTCGATCTTGCGGAGGTCGTCGTGGACGGAGCTGTGCCCGTTGGCCCGCAGCCGGGCCTCCCGGAGCATGCCGTCGAGCTCGTGCTCCACGTCTTGGTGGCGGACCAGGCGGCGACCGTCGACGTCGAGGTAGCACGACGTGATCGGTGCAACATCCCCTCTGATCCCTGCGAGCTCACGGACGGCGGCTTCGGTGAGAACGGCCACGGCACCTCCAGGTCACGCTTCGGGACCCTGATCGTAGGCCCCTGGGATCGGCCCCGCGGCCGCGTGGGTCAGCGGGGGCTGGGGCGCACGACAGCGGCGCGAGCAGGCCCGGCCTCGACGGCCCACGCCGCCACCAGCGGGTCCTCGGAGATGACGATGACCTGCACCGCCTCCGCCATGCGCTCGAGGCGGCCAAGCAGGTGGCCGACCTCGTCACCATCGAGGCCACGCAGGGCGTTGTCGAGCACGAGCGGCACCGAGCCCGCCACCGACACCGAGCGCTGCGCCGCCAGCCGGGCCAACAGGTACCACTCCAGCTCCTCAGCGGGTGTGGATGTACCGGTGTCCTGGGCGCTGACGATGTCCTGCAGGCGCTCGATCTCGAGCGCCTGCGCTCGGCCCTCAGCATCAAGCGTGCCGAGGGTGCGGTCCACGAGCTCCACGCTGGCCACGGCCTCGGCGTGCAACGCCTCCGCAGCCGCGATGTCGGCGTCGAGGGTGGCCAGGTCGGGCACTGCTGCGGACAGGCGGGCCACGGCACCGTCAGCCTCGGCGAGGTCGCTGACGATCTCGGCCAGCTCCTCTTCCAGTGTGGTGAGCCGATCTGCCAGCTGCGTCTCCGCGCTGACGGCGCCTGACATCTCGGCATCGGCCGCGGCTGCGGCCTGGATCGCCGAGGCTTCCATCTCCCGGGCGATGCTCAGGTCGAGAACAAGGCGGGCTCGGCGCTCCTCAGCGATGGTGGCGGCCTCCAGCCGGCGCTGGGCTGTCTCGACCTCACCACGAGCCACGTTCAGGCGCGCGTGGCGCTCGATCTCCAGATCCTGCACGAACGGCACGTCGTCCTCCGCGACGATCCCAGCCGGAGCGCTGCCCTCTGCCTCGACCAAGCTCAGCAGCGCGACGCGCTGCGGCTCGAGCGAGGCCAGCTCGTCCAGCACCACGCGCCGACGACCGTCGAGCTGATCGGCCTCGTCGAGCCAGGCCTCCGCAATGAGGGCCAGCTCCTCGTGATCGAGCTCCTCATCAGCGAGCTCGACGCCGACCGCGTCCAGCGCGGCGCGCACGACGCGCGCCGACTCCACCGCTGACACTGTGGGCACCCGCAGGGCCCGCAGCGCTTCCTGGGGGCGACCTCCGGGCGCCCCGCGACCGAGCAACCCCCGGGCCGCCTCCAGCAGCTCACGGCGCCGATCGAGCAGTGCGGCTCGGGCGAGGGCGGCCTCCGTGTGCTGGTCGAGCGCTCGCCACTCGTCCTCTGCCGCGGACAGCGCCTGGCGCGCTCGGTCGAGCTCCTCCTCCTTCACGGGGTCGGCGACGTGGAGCGAGTACCCCATCATGTAGTCGGAGTAGGAGCCGAAGCCGAGGCGATCCAGCACCTCCTGCTCGGCGGCGCGCAGCTCCTCGACCCGGCTGGCAGCCCGTGCCCTGCCGAAGCGACCGTCCGCCTTGTCCCCCGCGTCGAGGAGCTCGGCGTGCGCGTCTTCGAGCTCGCGCACGTCGTCGCGGTCGAGCTGCGGGCCGCGGACGGCCTGCTCCGCCTCCAACAGGGCCTGCTGGGCGTCGTCCAGACGGGCTCGGGCGTCCGCGAGCGACACGGCGCCGACATCGACCGCCTCGGCGCCGGGATCGCCGAGGCGCTGGCCGATCTCGTCGAGCTCGTCGGCCAGGCGCGCGGCTTCTCCCGAGCCGACGAGCTCGACGGAGGAACCACCCGAGAGCAACCCCAGTCCCTCCTCGACCCCCATGCGCTCGACCGGAGTGAGGATCGCGAGAAGCTGCCCTAGCTCTTGGGCTCGATGCTCAAGTCGCTCGAGCCGCTCGGCTGCCGTGCCCTCCGCCAGGAATGGTTCGTCCGGATCCGAGGTGATCGAGCCTGCCGCCGCCTCGCGCTCGGCAGCTCGTTCGGCCTCAATCTCCGCCTCGAGCCGCTGCAGCGCGGACCTGGCGCGCTCGACCTCCGCTGCGGCCTCACCGTGGCGCGTCGCGTCGAGCTCTGCCACCTCTGCTTCGATCGACGATCGCAGCGCGGTGGCCCCCTCACGCCCCTCGCGGATCGAGGCGGTGCGACCCTCCACCTCAGAGCGTGACGACCGAGCCGTGCTCAGCGCGGGACGAGCGCTGCGAATCCCCTCCTCGACCTGTCGCCGTCGCTCGACCAGCTGGTTGCGCTCGCTCGTGGCCCGGGCAAGGTCCTCTGATCGCCGAACGCCGCCAGCATCGGCGCGGGCGCGACGGGTCTCCTCGAGGGCGACCGCCGTGGCGGCCACGGCATCCCGCGCGACTGACTGCTTCTCGGCCTGCGCGGCGATCAGCTCCAGCATCTCGGCGAACGCCTGTTCACGGCTGCGCAGCTCACGGGCGTCGACGGAGGTGGGCTGCGTCGGGAGGTGACCCGGGTGCACGATCGGATCGAGCGGGTCCTCGGACACCTCGATCGTGCTGAGCAGCGCCGGGTCGAGGTCGAAGAGCACCCCGTGTGCCTCGAGCAGGCCGGGGCCCGTGGCCGCCTCCGAGCGGGCCAGGCGCGCGACCGCGTCGACCAGCACCGCGTGACCGTCGTCGTCGAGGCCGGTGACGATGGTCATGTTCGGGTGCAGGTCGAGCATCTCGGTGGGGCCCGTAGCCAGCTGCAGGAGTCGCATGCGGGTCAGGACACGCGGATCCGCTGCACGCGGCCGTCGTCGTCGTCGCCGTCGTCTCGCGCCGAGCGTCCGCCGTCCGCGCGGAGCCGGCCCGCCGCCGCCTGCGCGACCGATGCGATGGTGCCCACGAGGTGTTGCACGGCGGCCGGATCCTCGACAAGCTCCTCAGCCGCGTCGAGCATGCTGCGCGTGGCCTGGATCATCTCGCGCACCGCGGCCTGAAGGTGCTCCAAGCCAGCCCGAGCGTGGTCATCGCGTGCCTCAGCGGTCATCGTCGGCGCTCCCTTCGAAGGTCACCCTCAGTCTGCCCTGCTTGAGGGTTGCGTCCGTGACACTGCGATGGCGCAGCGAGTCGGGCAAGGTGATGGCACGGCGGTACGGACCGACGCGCACGAGCAGCTCGTCGCCACGCCGGCCCAGCTCGAGGTCGTCCCGGTCGGCGAAGGGCAGCTCGAGCGACAGGGTGGTGCGACCCGCCCGTCGGGTGATGCGCAACGGCTGTCCCTCGTGGAGACGGCTGGCCGCGTCGAGATCGCCATAGATCGCGTCCCCGAAGGCCCGCAATGACTCGATGCCGACCAGCTCGGTCGGAGCGAGCTCAACCTTGAGCACGGGAAGTGGCGCAAACCCGTCCTCGATCGTGCGGAGGTGCTCGGTGTGCAGCTCCTTCCAGCGCTGGAACCACGGATCGGCGACCGCGTCGGGCAGCAGGCGGTTGGCCACGACGGCATCGACCCGGTAGCCGAACAGGGAGAGGTAGGTGTAGGTGCGCCGCGCCTCCGCGATCACCATCCGCTCCGGGTTCACCACGAGGCGCACGCTCGTGCGCTCTGGGTCCATGAGGATCTCCCGCACCCCATCGAGGCGCTCGTAGAACCGGCTCGTGGCGGCGAAGACGTCGTCGCTCGCCATGGGGAGGCTCGTGACCCGCGAGAGCACGGGCGCGACCAGCTTGTTCACCCGACGACCGACCGGGAAGAGTCGCTCCATGTAGCGGGCGAGGATGTCGGGGAGGGACAGGAACCGGATCGTCTCGGCCGTCGGGGCACAGTCGACGACGACGACATCCCACTCGCCGGACTCGGCGTACTGCTTGATGTCGGCGAGCGCGAACACCTCGTCGAGACCGGGGACGACCGAAAGCTCCTCGGCTTCGAGCCCGTCGACGCCCGCCCAGGCGAACACCTCCCGCAACCACCCCTGGATGTCGTGCCAGGACTCCTCCATGCGCTCCTGCGCATCGAGCTGCTGCCCCCACAGCGCGTCGGTGATGGGACTCGACAGCGGGCCGAGCTCGACGTCGAAGGAGTCAGCAAGCGAGTGGGCCGGATCGGTGGAGAGAACGATCGTCTTCAGCCCGGCGTCGGCACATCGGATGGCTGTGGCGGCGGCCGTCGTGGTCTTGCCGACGCCCCCTTTGCCGGTGAAGAGCAGGATCCTGGTCATCGGTGACCAGTCGAGACCCGGACCGCGATCGGGCTCACAGCTCGACGTGCGCCCGTAGCTCGCGCAGCGCGGTGTGGACGATCTTCGACTCCGCCCTGCGCTTCACGAAGCCGGGCAGCGGCACAACGAGATCGACGGTGAGGTGGTACGTGACGCGGGTGCGGCCCGGGCCTGCGGGCTCGAGGACGTAGGACCCGTCGAGGCAGCGCATGATGTCGCCCCGCACAAGCTCCCAGCTGATGGTGGTGGGCGTGTCGTTGTACTCGTAGCGCAGGGTGTAGCTGGTGCTGCGGCCCATCGCAGCGGCGCGGAACGTGACCTCTTCACCGCGGCCGGTCCGGTCGACCGACTCCACCGTGACGCCCTTGAGGTCGCGAGCCCACGACGGGTAGGAGTCGAAGTCGGTGAGCACGTCGACGATGCGCTCGGCGGGAGCGGCGATCTCGATCGTCTCCGTCGCCTGATCGGCCATCGACCCGTGCCTCCTCTGCTCGTCCGAACCGGATGTGCATTCTGGCGTAGATCGCGTCGCGGGCGCGACCTGGACCCGCCCGGGCGCCACCGCTAGCGCGGCGAGGCCGGCGAGTTCTTGCGGATCACCGCGAAGTAGTACCCCAGCACGATCCCGTACCCGAGCAGCACGGGCACGGTGACGACGGCGACCCCCAGCCAACGAAGCCAGGCGATCCGATCCTCGGCGCCCTCGCTGAACTGGTCCGCCGGTCGCTGCCAGCAGTCGAGCACGGCCATCAGCACCGGGAACTCGAGCATCAGCACGAGCAGCGGCCAGGGAGGGATCACGGTGTGGCGTCTTCCGACTCGTCGGCGCTTGGATCGGCCGCCCGCGGCAGCCGGGACGACGTGGGTGGCCGCGGTGGGAACGAGCCATGGCGGCCGCCCCACACGCCCATCAGACCCATCGCGAACATCGGTGCGAGGATCCCGAAGGCCGCCTCGGTGTACGGACGTACGCCGGCGGCCACGAGCACGGCCACCACCTCGACAGCCACCGCCACTCGCAAGGGTCGGCGGACGGAGGCAGGAGCAGTCTCCCCAGCCAGGAAGAACAGGCCGGAGATGGTCACGAGGTCGACGCGGCTGCGCGACACCCCGAGGGCATAGGCCCACAGGAACGCCCCCGTGCCGACAGCGAAGAGCACGCCCGACAGCACGGCGTGGAGCAGGCCGAACGCATCGGGCAGCAGCGCGGCACCGACGCACGTGCCGACCAGCAAACCCGTGCCCACGAAGGCGAGGTTCACGAGCCCAGCCCCCGGCTCCGGACCATCCTGCGCTTCAGTCACGCTGGGCAGCCTCCCACG
>JBKJSO010000151.1:0-5838 GCA_046595835.1 Acidimicrobiales bacterium
GTGCCGAGTAGGCCAAGGAGGCCTTCTCGCCAAGGCCGTAGCCGGTCGGCGCCATGAACACCCCGCCCTTGCGGAGCACCGCCTGGGACCAGTCGAGGAGCTCCCCGCCCCCCGTGGTGGCGACGAAGGTGTCCGAGAGGTTCAGGCCCTGGTGACATCCGAGCGTGAGCCCGATGCTGTTCTGGAGGTCGGCCGGCAGGTCGGCGGTGGTCAGGAGGTCGGGGGCGGAGGTCTGGCTCGACCAGTCGGCGGCGGACAGTGCCCGGAGCGGGTCGGAGTGGGCGTTGATCGAGAAGAACCCGTTCTTGGCGAGCGTGAGCCCGTTGGCGGCGTCGCTCTTGGTCCAGGTCGCGTTCAGCTGCGGGGTGACTGCAGGCACGCCGCGCGCGCTCAACGTCTTGTCGATCGCTTGGCCGGCGGAAAGCATTCCGTCGTAGGCGGCATTGAACGACGCGTTGGGCGAGCGGATGCCCTTGCTCACGACGTACTGATCGAGGGCCGCCGAGATCTCTTCCGGGGTCTCGACGAGTCGGCCCACGGCCAGCTGGGGGACGTACACCGGATCAGCGCCCAGCGTGCTCGGCGCGACGTCACCGTAGGGGTTGTCGCTGAGGATGAAGCTCTGTGCGAGGGCCGCGGTCGTGGCATTGTGGGTGCCGTCGACGACGAAGTCGAGCCCGGCGTCGGCCTCGCTGAAGTCTCCCGACCGATCGGGAACCCGTCCGAACGGGATCACCTCGTCAGACCCAGGGAGCACGATGTAGCGCAGGTCGGTCAGGCCGACCCGCAACCGATCGACAAGGCGGTTGATGCTGGTCACGACGTTGTTGGCGGCGGCCGGCGAGCAAGGATCGGCGTCCCACGCCGCGTACGCGGCCGCGACGTCCGGATCGCCGTCGACCGGAACGACGACGCCGCGGGGGTTGAACTTCGAGCCGGCCGGATCCTGGAATGCCGCGAGCGTGCTGAGGCGGGACATGACCGCGTCAGCGCGAGCCGGGGTGTACATGTCGCCCAGACGCTTCCGGTTCACCAAGATCAGCGTGCGCGTCGATGGATCGAGAGGCGCGGCGGGCAGGGTGCCCGTCACACCGGTGCTCGGGAACGTGCGGACCGCGCAGGGGAGCGGATCCGCCGGAGCGAGCACCGTCACTCGCAGGAGGTAGGGCTGGGGGCTCGCTGCTCCGTTGAACCCGCTGACCTGCAGGGTGAAGGGCCCCGTGTCGCCCGAACGAACGATGCTCGACACTGCCTCATCGGTGGTCTCGCGCTGCGCGGAGACGTCGCGCACGATCGCACCCGGCGCGAGTGGGATGTCCTGCAACACCTCCGGCGGGGTCGCGCCGGCGGCCGTAGGCGCCAAGCCGAAATCGGTGACGAGGAGCTCGCTCTTGAACGGCGACTTGAAGGGCGACTTGAACGGCGACTTGAACGGCGCGCCACGGAGCGACCCTGTGCCCGGCCCGTACAGGGTCAGGTCATAGTCAGCCGGGAGATGGCTCAAGGTCGCCACGATTGCGGACCCCGGTGCCGGTTGGGGGCTGATCGTGTAGAAGTCGACGTTGCCCGGGCGCCCGATGTGGCCCGTGTAGATCACATCGGATGCCACGGATCGTCCAGCCGGCACGTTGCCCGTCGCTGCGGAGAGGTCGGCCGCGTCGACGACGGTGACCGGTGCGGTGTCCACGAGCTGGACCGACTCTCCGGAGGTGCTCACGGTGACGCCGGAGGAGCGGGGACCGCCGAGCAGCACCCCGGGTTCGGCCGTGAGGCCGACCGTGACGTGCTGGACGCCGGCGCAGGACACGGGGGCACTCGGCGTGATCCGGCCGGTGAGGGGGTCGACGCCGACGGTCATGACCGTCGAGCCGACCTGCATCTGCGCGGTGACCACACGGAAGCCGCTCGGGAGCTGCGGCAAGACGCTGAGGCCGGCCGCCAAGCCGCAGGCGAGATCGAAGCCGACGGTGTAGCGAGCCGATCCGCTCGTGGGCAGAGGAGACGCGTTGATGATGCCGTCAGTCGGGACGGTCTCGATCGGGAGCGACTCCGGGGGCAGCAGCCCCACGAGGACCGAGGCGAGCGGCACCCCGCCCGCGGCCGCCGATGCGGTGCGCGCGCCGGCATCGGCGAGGAGACCTCCCAGCGTTGCCGTGTCGTCGTTCTTGACCAGGTTCTGCGCCTGCGCGCTGGCGAGGGTGGTGCCCGCAGGGCACCCCGCCGTCCCGCAGGTGACGAAGGCGGACGCGTTGGACAAGGAGCTCGTCAGCAGCGCGCCAATGGTGGTGTTGCCCAGCCACATGTCCGCCAAGCGGATGTCGGGCAGCAACGAGGCGGACAGGTCCGTGGTGAGCAGGTCGACGGTGACCGTGCTCAGGTACCCGCTGAGGTTGTCGCCGTAGAGCTCGTAGTCCAGCAACCTCGTGGTGCTCGGTGCCTCGTCCGCGCAGGTCACCGGTTGACCGAGCAGCGAGGGGCAGACGTCGGGAAGCCTGCTGGCAGGCGTGTTCGAGAGAGCCCAGGCGGCAAGCGACACGTTGCGCAGCACCGACGCGCTGACCTGCACATCCCCCACCGACACGGAGCTGAAGGCGGTTTCGCACGTCGCGAGCGCGTACTCGAGTGTCAAGGACTGAAGGGGCACGGTCGCGCAGGGGGTGCCCGCAAAGATCCCCTCCCAAGTCAACGGCGGCACCAAGGTCAGGCTCGAGATGCCCAAGCCGCTCTTGAACGGCGACTTGAACGGGCTCTTGAACGGCGCGCCGAACACGGCGTTGCTGTGCAGGGGGCTGGCTGCGAAGGCCTTCGACTGCGAGGCGAGCACGCTGGCGGGAATGCTCCCCAAGGGCACCTGACCGTGGCCGGCAGTCGCGGTCGGTGTGTCAGCGGTCATCGTGAGGTTGGTGATGCCGCCCACGTTGAGGCGGGCGACGACGAGCTTGCCGCCGCAGCTGCCTCCCACCAGGATCTGCTGGTTGGGCTGCACCGCGACGGCGGACCCGGCACCGGATCCGGTGCCGCATGGCACGGTCACCCGTCCGGACTTGCTTGACGATCCAAACGTCGCATCGAAGGCACCCGACTGCTGGAGGCGTGCGACCCCCAGGGAGTTGGTCTGGGTGGAGCCGTCTCCGCCCACCGCGAGGATCCGCCCGTTGTTGTCGATGGCGGACCGCCCCCCCGAGGCGACCGCTCCGTCGAAGGTGGTCTTGAGGATGCCACCGGCACCAAACGTCGTGTCGAGCGCTCCCCCGGCGCTGAGGCGCGCGGCGTAGGCCTTGCCCTGGGTCGTCCCGGTGATGAGCAGCCGACCGGTCGAGTCGATCGTGATCCCGTTGGCCCGATCATCGGTGCCGGATCCAAAATCGAAGTTGACGGTGCCGTTCTTGGCTCCCTGGCTGGGGAAGCTGGTGCTCAGACGGCCCTCGGCCTCGAAGAGGGCCACCGCCGTGTCGAGCTGGCCGGAGACCTTGGCCTGGCCGACCACCATGATCTGGCCTGTCGCCGTGAGGGCGACGTCGTTGATCAAGACCACGCCACCCGCGGTGGTGGGCTGGGCGATGCCTCCGGATCCGAAGGACGGATCGAGGGATCCGTTGGCGTTGTAGCGCAGCAGCGTGAAGTTGCCCGAGGACCCGGCCCACGCACTGACGAGGATCTTCCCTCCGGTCAGCACGACCATGGCGGTGGCATGCACGAGGTCGCTGCCCGTGAGCGCGGTGGTCGTGACGCCGCCCGACCCGAACGAGGTGTCGGTGGTGCCATTGGGGTTGAGGCGGGTCAGCGCCACATAGCCCCCCGACCGGCCGCCCGCGACGAGCACCTTGCCATCGTCGGGCTGCAGCGCGAGCGTTGCGCCGTCCTGAGGCGAGGTCCCGCCGATCGTGGTCCGGACGGAGCCCGCGTTCCCGAACGAGGGATCGAGCGTCCCGTTGGCGAGGAGTCGCACGATCGTGACGCTGCCTGCCACCCCTGGTTGCAACCCGCCAGCGAGAACCTTGCCGTCTGGCTGCACCGCCAGCCTTGACATCGCACTCAGCGCGAGCCCGGGGATCTGCACGGAGGTGACCCCACCCGTGCCGAAGGAGGGATCGAGGGAGCCGGCTAGGCCAGGGGCTGCGGGCGCCGCGCCGGCAGGCACCACCGCCAGCAGCGAGCCGACCAACCCGAGCAGGGTCGCGCAGGCCAGCACCTGCCACGACGATCGTGTTGCACAACCCGGATGTCCGGGCTTGACGTGCCTTGCGAGCATGGACCCCTCCGCCCCTGCAGGACGCGCCAACGACGGCTGCGCCCTTTTCCCTCATCGCGCACCATGACTGGTTTAGGTGGAAATGTCACCAAATTGCAGCCACTTGTGACAAGGATCACGCCCGGTGCGCACGACGTGGCGTGGGGTCGAGGCGCCGAAGGCCCCAGCTCAGGACCACCATCCACCCCACGGCCAGGCCGGCGAGGGCCAGGTAGGCCAGCCGCTCCAGGTTCACGTTGTCCGTCTTGGCCTCCCGCTGGAGGAGCGACTTCTCCCGCTGGAACGCCCGGGGCCCGTCGGCCGCCGGTACTTCCGCGGCATCCAGGGCCGAGTCCGCGGGGAGGAACACCGGGACGGCCTGCATGCCAGACCCTGCGTGGAGCCGCAGGAGCGTCTTGAACGACCCGCCCACCGGGATGGGCGACCCGCTGCGCCACGTGTTGTCGCCCGTTCGATGCATGACCTCGTGCTCGAAGCCCCCGGGGCCACGGTCGCCCGCGCCCTGCCAGGCCAGCACCTCGAACCACGCCGCGCCGTCGGCACCCGCGTCGGCGGCGTCGTCGAGGGTGACGGCCAGATCGGCAACCGGAGCGCCCGTAGCGGCGTCGACTCCGGCGGGGGTGAGGTGCAGGTCAGCCGTCCAACTGGTCGACTCCGTGATCGGCAGGCACACGCCGAGCACTCCCACTGCGCCGACCCACGCCAGGCCGGTGGCGAACCTCGGGGTGGGCTGGTGGCCCACACCATCAGGCGCCACCGCTCGCCCGATCAGGCCGCCGATCAGCCCGCCGGCGGCCCCGGCTACGGCGGTGAGCAGAATCGCCTCGGGGAGAAGGTCCCCCTTCCACGGCAGCGGCATCCACGCGTGGCTCCAGGCCCACTCCGATGCGAAGCCGACAGTGCCGATGAGGGCGCCCGCTACGGCACCCAACGTCAGCTGCCGATCACGCCCCACACGGGCCGCAACGAGCTCCACGATGAGGGCTTCGACGAGGTAGAGCGGGATGTGCTGCGTGCTGCGCTCGAAGGCGATGATCCCGGTCGTCACCGCGGCCCGCGCCACCCAGAAGAAGGTGAGGGCAGCCAGGGCGCCTCCTCGGCCGAGGCGGATCCGGACCGCCACCAGCGCCACGCCGGCGCCGAGGGCGATGAGCACGGGGTGGAACACGCCCCGGAACTGGGGCACCCCGAAGTCGAACTCGACCTGGAGCGTCGACATGCCGATCAGGAGCGCACCGGCGAAGCCCACGTCGGCCGCCTTCGTGACGGTCCGCCCGATCGGGGTGAGGCCGTCACCAGCCACTCGTTGGCCCTCCACGACGAGCGCCCAGCACGCCAGCGTCGACAGCGAGGCGCCCCCGATGAGCTGGATGTGCGTAGGTCCCCACGCCGTGACGTCCTGCCCGAACAGGCGATGCCAGATGTCGTCGAGGGGGAAGCCGGCGAGGGCGACCACGCCGCACGCCGACAGGAGCAGCGCCCCGACGGGCACCGACCACGTGCGGGTCAGTCGGACGGCCGCCGGGCTCCGGTCGTCACCGAGGATGACGGCCAGCAGTGCTCCGAACGCGATGCCGTCGAGGCCG
>JBKJSO010000221.1:0-4782 GCA_046595835.1 Acidimicrobiales bacterium
CATGAGGGTGGTCATCGCCGACCTCCCCTCGCAGGAGGGCAAGGCCGGGAAGCTGGTCGCTGCGCTCGGCGGATCGTTCGTCCCGACCGACGTGACCAGCACCGAGCAGGTGATCGCCGCCGTCGAGGCGGCCACGGAGCTGGGGCCGCTGCGGGCGCTGGACAGCTGCGCCGGCATCGGCTGGGCCACCCGCACCATCGGGCGCGACGGCCAGTACGACTCGGCCCACGATCTCGACATCTTCAAGAAGGTGATCGAGGTCAACCTCGTCGGCACGTTCAACTGCATCCGACTGGCGGCCACCGCCATGAGCCAGACCGACGCCCTCGCCGACGGCGAGAAGGGCTCCATCGTGACCGTTGCCTCCGTCGCCGCCTTCGACGGCCAGATCGGTCAGGCGTCGTACTCCGCCTCCAAGGGCGGCGTCGTCGGCATGACGCTCCCGGTCGCCCGCGACCTCGCCGCCGCTGGCATCCGGGTCAACTGCATCGCCCCTGGACTCATCGACACGCCGATCTACGGTCAGGGCGACGCCTCCCAGGAGTTCAAGGACAAGCTCAAGCGCGACGTCCTCTTCCCCAAGCGCCTCGGCACGGCCGACGAGTTCGCCTCGATGGCGTGCGAGCTCCTCTCCAACAGCTACATGAACGCCGAGACGATCCGGGTCGACGGCGGCGTCCGCATGCAGCCCAAGTGATCTGAGCGCCGTCACACGAGGGGGACCTGCCGCTGGCGGGTCCCCCTCGGCGCGTCAGTCCGCAGGATGGAGGATGGCCTGGAGCGCAGTCTCGAGGTCGTCGTAGCGGAACTCGAAGCCAGCCTCGAGCAGCACGGTCGGTTGCACGCGCTGGCCCTCGAGCAAGAGGGCGGTGGCGAGCTCACCGCCTAGCAGGAGCTTCGGTCCGAAGCCGGGCACCGGGAGGATGGTGGGCCGGTGCAGCACCCGCCCCAGGGCCTTGGTGAACACCGCGTTCGTGACCGGTGAGGGCGCGGTGGCGTTCACCGGTCCGCGGATGTGGTTGTCGATGAGGAAGCGGATGGCCCGGACCTCGTCGACCAGCGCGATCCAGCTCATCCACTGGCGGCCGGTGCCCAGCTTCCCCAACACCCCCAGCTTGGCGATCGACGCCATCCGGGCCAACGCTCCGCCATCGCGATCGAGCACGATCCCCGTGCGAATCTTGGCCACGCGGATCCCTGCCGTCTCGGCGGCGACCGTGGCTCCCTCCCACGCTGCCACCACCTCGGTGAGGAACCCGGTGCCCGGGCCGCTCGTCTCGGTGAGCTGCTCGTCGCCTCGATCGCCGTAGTAGCCGATCGCGGATCCGGACACGAGGACGGCGGGCTTGGCCGTGAGGCTGGCCAGCGCAACCGCGAGCAGGGCCGTGCCCTTGGCGCGGCTGTCGAGGATCTTGCGCTTCTGCTCGGGCGTCCAGCGCTTCTCGCCGATGCCCTCCCCGGCCAGGTGCACGACCGCGTCCAGGCCTTCGAGGGCGGCCGTGTCGATCTCGCCGCGCTCGATGTCCCAATGGATCGAAGGGGGCGCCGCCGCACCTCGCACGACGCGCACGACGTCGTGCCCGTCCGCTTCGAGCGACTGGCCCAACGCGGCGCCGATGAGGCCACTGGATCCTGTGATCGCGACTCGCACAACCCCTCCCTCATCTGTTCGGAGCCGCCCTGGGGTTGCGGCCTGCTCGGCGCTCAGTCCTAGGATCCGGCGGTCAACAACTTAGGAGCGCACGTTGCACGTCGTCGTGGTGGGATGCGGTCGGGTCGGTTCAGGCCTGGCCGGGATCCTGGAGGATGGTGGCCACACGGTCGCCGTCGTGGACAAGGCCCAGAAAGCGTTTCGTCGCCTGCCCGAGGGCTTCGGCGGGCGGACGGTCCTCGGCGTCGGCTTCGACCGGGACCTGCTGCGAGAGGCCGGCATCGAGGAGGCGGGGGCGCTGGCCGCCGTCACCAGCGGCGACAACTCCAACATCATGGTCGCCCGCACCGCCCGGGAGGTCTTCGGGCTGGAGCGCGTGGTGGCCCGCATCTACGACCCCCGCCGGGCTGCCATCTACGAGAAGCTCGGCATCCCCACCATCGCCACGGTGCAGTGGACGACCGATCGGGTGCTGCGGCGCATCCTTCCCGATGTGCCGTCCACCGAGTGGACCGACCCGTCGGCGTCGGTCGTGCTCGTGGAGCGGCCCGTGTCCGACAGCTGGGCCGGGCGCCGACTGGCCGATCTCGACCTTGCGGGGTTTGCCCGTGTCGCGGCGCTCTCCCGGCTCGGTGTCGGCCAGGTGCCCGTACCGGACCTCGTCACCCAGGAAGGCGACGTCGTGTACATGACCGTGCACGTGGACCGCATCGCGGACCTCGATGCCCATCTTGCTGGTGAGTCGAGCGGAGGACATTCGTGAAGGTCGTCATCGTGGGTGGCGGCAACGTCGGCACCTTCATCGCCTCTGAGCTCACCCGCGGCGGGCACGAGGTCACCATCATCGAGCTGGAGGCCGAGCGAGTGGCGCGGGCCCAGGCCACCGGCGAGCCCGCGGGCGTGCGGTGGGTACTGGCCGATGCCTGCGAGGTTGACAACCTCCGCAAGGTGCCGCTCGACGACGTCGACGTGCTCGCGGCGGTCACCGGCGACGACGAGGACAACCTCGTCGTCTCCCTCCTGGCCAAGCAGGAGTTCGCGGTGCCCCGCGTCATCGCCCGTGTGAACAACCCCAAGAACCACTGGATGTTCAACGAGAACTGGGGCGTCGACGTCGCCGTGTCGACACCGCACCTGCTCACGTCGCTCGTCGAGGAGGCCGTGTCGGTCGGCACGCTGGTGCGCCTGCTCAGCTTCGAGCGGGGCCGAGCCAGCCTCATCGAGGTCACCCTGGCCGCCGACGCCAAGGCCGCCAACGCGGAGATCGTCGCTCTCGACTTCCCGCGCGACTCCACGATCGTCGCCGTGCTCCGCGAGGAGCGCGTCATCTTCCCCCGCGGCGACACCGTGCTGCTGCCGGGCGACGAGGTGCTGGTGCTCGTCACCCCCGACAGCGAGGCCGACGTCCAGGCCATCCTCACCGAGCGGTAGCCGATGAGCACCCGCCGCCTCATCCTCGCCGCGCTCTTGTGTGGGATGGCGATCCTCGGGGCCGCCGCGCTGCAGTTCTTCCTCATCGCCCGAGGGTGACGGACCGGCCCGTACGGGTCGTTGCGGCAGGCCGGTAGAGTCCGAGGCGGTCCTCGTACGGCCCCGACTCCCCGGAGGTGGTCCCCACGGCCGAGCACTACGACGTCGTCGTCATCGGCGGCGGTCCCGGTGGCTACGCCACGGCGCTCTACGGCGCGTCCGCCGGTCTCAACATCGCCATGATCGAGTCGAACAAGCTCGGGGGCACCTGCCTGAACGTCGGGTGCATCCCGGCCAAGGAGCTGCTCGAGACGGCGGCCACCTACCTGCACGTGACCGAGGCCAAGGAGTACGGCATCAATGCGGGCGAGCCCGTCCTCGACTGGTCCGTCTCGCTGGCCCGCAAGGACACCATCGTGGCGGGCCTGGTGGGCGGGCTGGGCACGATGCTGAAGGGCCGCAAGGTCACCGTGCTCGACGGCCATGGTCGGCTCCACGCCGACCGCAAGGTCACCGTGTCGGGTGGCAGCTCGGGCGACCTCGAGCTCACCGCCGACGCAGTGGTGCTGGCGCCGGGCTCCCTGCCCCGCACGCTGCCCGGCTTCGACGTCGACGGTCGGATCGTGATGACCTCGGACGAGGTGCTGTCGATGCCCGAGGTGCCGAAGCGGGCCGCCATCATCGGCGGTGGCGTGATCGGCTGCGAGTTCGCCTCCATGCTGAGCGACCTCGGCACCCAGGTGACGATCCTCGAGGCCCTCCCCAAGATCCTGCCCGGTCTCGACAAGGACCTCACCCAGGTGATCGAGCGGTCCTTCAAGAAGCGCGGGATCGAGATCCGCACCGGGGTGAGCGTGGACGGCCACGAGTCCTCCGGCGCCGGCACCACGGTGAAGGTGAGCGGCGACGCGCTCGACGTCGACGTGGTGGTCATGTCCGTCGGCCGACGCCCCAACACCGACGACCTCGGCCTCGACGGCACCGGGGTCGTGGTGAGCGATCGGGGCTTCATCGAGGTCGACGCGCTGTGTCGAACCGGTGAGCCCGCCGTGTGGGCCGTGGGCGATGCCATCGCCACGCCGGCGCTGGCCCACATCGCGTTCATCGAGGGCGTCATCGCCATCCAGGACATCCTCGGCGAGGATCCAGCACCGGTCGACTACGCCAAGGTGCCGTGGTGCGTCTACACGCGACCTGAGGCCGCCTTCACCGGCATGTCCGAAGAGGCGGCCAAGGAGGCCGGCCTCGACGTCGTCACCCAGAAGAGCCGCTACAACCACAACGGCCGCGCCCTCATCGTCAACCAGGCCGAGGGCATGGTGAAGGTGATCGCCGAGAAGGACCCGGACGGCGGCGCCGGCCGCATCCTCGGCGTCCACATGGTGGGCCCGTGGCTTCCCAGTTCACGGCCAGGTAGGCCTGCCCGAGCTGCTCGGTCACCCACGGGCCCACCATGTGGACGCCGAGGATGCGGCCGGCGCCGCCATCGGGGCCCTTCTCGGCGATGACCTTCACCATGCCCTCGGCCTGGTTGACGATGAGGGCGCGGCCGTTGTGGTTGTAGCGGCTCTTCTGGGTGACGACGTCGAGGCCGGCCTCCTTGGCCGCCTCCTCGGACATGCCGGTGAAGGCGGCCTCAGGCCGCGTGTAGACGCACCAGG
>JBKJSO010000234.1:0-6667 GCA_046595835.1 Acidimicrobiales bacterium
AGCGCGACGGCTTCCGGCGGGCCACCGGTCAGGCCGTGCTGGCCCTCGACCTGCCGGCCTACAGCGAGATCGGCGCCAATGCCGTCGACCCCGACCGCCTCACGCCCTGCACCGAGCCGGCGCCCGGCACGTCAACCGCGACCGGCGCGGCGTCGTCGAGCTCGGCGACCCTCGGCGGGACCCTCACGGTCACCGGCTCCGGGTTTGCCCCGGGCGAGCGGGTCAGCGTGACGCTGCTCTCCACCCCGGTGCTCCCGGCCACCGCTACGGCGGACAGCCAGGGTCATGTCACCCAGCTGGTGACCATCCCGGCGGACCTCGAGGTGGGCGACTACCAGATCGAGCTGGTCGGCCTGTCCTCGGGCGCTCGCATCAGCATCCCGGTGGAGGTGCTGGGGACCTCCGTGCGTCGGTCGGCCACCCTGCCCGCCACGGGACGCCCCACCGGCCAGGAGACCGAGCTCGCCGTCGGCCTGCTCGTGCTGGGCGCCGCGCTCGTGGGCGTCGCTCGTCGTCGGGTGGCCCACGACTGATGTCCCGGCTGGCCCGCGGTGCGAGGAGGGTGGCGCTGGGCGCCGCGCTCCTCGCCGCGGTCCAGGTCGGGCAGGTGTCCGCGTCGTCCGGGGCAGCACCGACGCGCCGGGCTGCAGCGGGCGCGTGCGACGGCTCGAGCGGTGTGACGGTGGTGGTCGACTTCGGCACGCTCGGCGGCGGCACGCAGACCCGCTGCGCCCCGGAGCCGGTGTCGTCGGGCTTCGACGCGCTCCGGCGGGCCGGGTTCACCTACGAGGGCACCGCCCGCTTCCAGGGGCTGCTGTGCCGGATCGACGGCAAGCCGTCGCCCCAGCAGGACGCCTGCCAGAACGCCCCGTCGCCCACCTTCTACTGGGCCTACTGGACGGCCTCGGCGCCCGGCGGGGCCTGGACCTACAGCGACTCGGGCGCCGGCAACCGGGACCCCGCGCCGGGGACCGTCGAGGGCTGGGCGTTCTCCGACGGCTGCACTCGCCAGCCGGGCACCCCCACCGCCTGCTCCAACGAAACCACGACCACCACGACCGCGCCGGTCCGGACGACTACGACGACGCTTGCAGGCCCGGGGGGTGGCAGCGCCGCCACGACCATGGCGGCTGGCGGTTCCGTGACACGATCGACCTCCTCGCCCACGACGCCGTTGGGCCCCGAGTCCACCACCATCGCGTCGTTGCCCGATGCCGGCGACGCGATCGATCGGACCTCGACGACCGACGCGGGCAGCACTGATGGCGTGGCTGCCGGCGCGAGCGACACCGGTGCCGGTGGCAACGGGTCGAGCGGCGCGGGCTCGCCCGTCGGTGTGCTGATCGGCGCCATCGCCGTCGGGCTGCTCGGGCTCGGCGCCGCGCTGCGCCTACGGGCCCGACGAGCGCTGACCTCCGGATCAGGACCGGAGTAGCGCGTGGCCTCCCCGTCGCACCGCCTACCTCGCCCCCTGCACCCGGGCGCCTGGTGGCTGTGGGCGCTCGGGCTGGCTACCGCGGCCAGTCGCACCACCAACCCGATCCTCCTCCTGCTCATCGTCGGGGTGATCGGCTACGTGGTGTCGGCGCGCCGCACCGACGCGCCCTGGGCCCGCGGGTTCCGCTCCTACCTCCTGCTCGGTCTCGTGGTGGTGGCCATCCGGGTGGTGTTCCGGATGCTCCTCGACGGCCAGTACGGCGCCCACGTGCTGTTCACGTTGCCTGAGGTTCCTCTGCCCGCCGCTGCCGCCGGCATCCGGCTCGGTGGCCCGGTGTCCGCGGAGGGTGTGCTGGCGGCCGCCTACGACGGGCTGCGTCTGGCGACGCTGCTGCTCTGTGTCGGTGCCGCCAACGTCCTCGCCAACCCGAAGCGACTCCTGAAGGCCATGCCTGCCGCGCTCCACGAGATCGGTGTGGCGGTGACGGTGGCGCTCAGCGTGGCGCCGCAGCTCGTGGAGAGCGGCCAGCGCGTGCGCCGGGCCCGACGCCTGCGCGGGGAGCCCGGGCGGCGCATGCGGGTGCTCAAGGAGATCGCCATCCCTGTGATGACCGACGCGCTCGACCGCTCCTTGCTCCTCGCGGCGGCCATGGACTCGCGCGGCTATGGGCGGGCCGCGCCGGTGCCGCCCCGCGCCCGCCACCTCACTGGTGCCCTCATGGTCGGCGGACTCGGCGGCGTGTGCATCGGTACCTACGGCCTCCTCGACGCCACCTCGCCACGCAGCCTCGGTTACCCGACGCTGGGGCTGGGTGTGGCGGTAGCCGTGATCGGCTTTCGCTTCAGCGGGCAGCGCGTCCAGCGCAGCCGCTACCGCCCCGATCCGTGGCGGGGGCCCGAGTGGATCGTCGGGCTGTCAGGCCTCGCGGTGGCGGCCGTCGTGCTCGTGCTCGCCACCATCGACCCCGCCCGCCTCTACCCGTCGCTCCAGCCGCTGCGCTGGCCCGACCTGCCCCTTCTGCCCGCGGCTGCGGTGCTGCTCGGCGCCCTCCCCGCTTGGCTAGCCCCGCCCGTGGACCGCGCTGGCCGCATGGACGCGGCGCCGCTGGTCATCTCCGCAGAGCTCGTCGCCGAGGGGGCGGCGTGATCCGCTTCGAGCACGTCAGCATCACCTACCCGGACGCCGTCGCGCCGACGTTGCGTGACATCGACCTCGCCATCCCCGAGGGCGAGCTGTGCGCCGTGATCGGCCGCACCGGCGTGGGCAAGTCGACGCTGCTCGGCGCCGTCAACGGACTCGTCCCGCACTTCACTGGGGGGCACCTCGCCGGACGTGTGCTCGTCGACGGGCGCGACACCCGCACCCACCCGCCGCGCGAACTGGCCGACGTCGTCGGCGTCGTCGGCCAGGACCCGCTGGCGGGCTTCGTCACCGACACCGTTGAAGAGGAGCTGGCCTACGCCATGGAGCAGCTCGCCGTGCCGGCCGGCGTGATGCGCAAGCGCGTCGAGGAAACGCTCGACCTGCTCGGCATCGCGGACCTGCGCGGCCGGCTCCTGCGCACCCTCTCCGGCGGGCAGCAGCAGCGGGTGGCGATCGGCTCGGTGCTCACCACCCAGCCCCGCATCCTCGTGCTCGACGAACCCACCTCGGCGCTCGATCCGATGGCCGCCGAGGAGGTGCTCGCCGCCATCACGCGCCTCGTCCACGACCTCGGCATCACGGCCCTCGTCGCCGAGCACCGGCTCGAGCGAGTGCTGCAGTACGCCGACTCCGTGCTCACCCTCGCGGGCGACGGCGCAGCGGTGCTCGATTCGCCGGCGCGGGCCATGGCCACCGCCGAGATCGCCCCGCCAGTGGTGCACCTCGGCCGCCTCGCCGGGTGGGACCCGCTGCCGTTGTCAGTGCGCGACGCGCGGCGAGTCGCGGGCCCACTGCGGGAGCGCCTTGGCGGGGTGGCTGACGTGGCATCGACCTTCGGACAGGCTGCGGGTCCGTGGCCAGCGCACGATGCATCTGAAGCGGATGGCGAGGATGACGGTCATCGCGCCGCGGCGACGGCGAGCGTGCGCCCCACCGTTGGGGCGCAGCCGTTGCTCGACGCCCGCGGTGTGGTGGTGCGCTACGGCGACGTGATCGCGGTGCGCGAGGTCGACCTCGTCGCGCAGTCGGGCGAGGTCGTGGCGCTGATGGGTCGCAACGGTTCGGGCAAGTCGTCGCTCCTCTGGGCGCTCCAGGGGGCGGGGCCGCGGCACGCCGGATCCTTGGGGGTCGGTGGTGTCGACCCGGCCGCTGCGTCGCGCGCTCAGGTGCGTCGCCTCGTAGGGCTCGTGCCGCAGACGCCGTCGGACCTGCTCTACCTGGCCACGGTCGACGAAGAGTGTGCACAGGCCGACCGCGACAGCGCCGTCGCGGCCGGCACGTGTCGGTCGACGTTGGATCGGATTGTGCCCGGCATCCCCGGCGACCACCATCCGCGGGATCTGTCCGAGGGCCAGCGCCTCGGGCTCGTCCTCGCCGTGCAGCTCACCGCTTCGCCGCGGGTGGTCTTGCTCGACGAGCCGACGCGTGGCCTCGACTACCTGGCCAAGGAACGGCTGGCGTCGGTGCTCGCGGGGCTGGGCGCGGCGGGCAGCGCGGTGGTGGTGTCGACCCACGACGTGGAGTTCGCGGCGTCGGTGGCGCATCGGGTGGTGGTGCTGGCCGAGGGTGAGGTGGTGGCCGACGGTCCCGCCGCCGAGGTGCTCACCGCGTCCGTGGCCTTCGCCCCGCAGGTCGCCAAGGTGCTGCACCCGCAGCGCTGGCTCACGGTGCCCCACGTGGCCAACGCCCTGGCCGAGGTGCCCGCGTGACCATCACGGCTCCCGCTCGGGATCGCTCGGTGCTGCCCCTCGCGCTGCGGTCGGCCGTCGCCCTGCTGCTGGCGTCGATCGCTGGGCTGGCCATGTTCGCGTGGCCGCTGATCATCGACCCGCCCGCTGGCTTCTCCCACACCCGCGACGCGCCGTATGTCTTCGCCCTGATCTTGCCGGTGCTGCTCGCGGTGGTGCTGGCCGAGATGTCGAGCAAGGGGATGGACACGAAGGCGCTGGCCATGCTCGGCGTGCTGGCCGCCATCGGGGCCGCCCTGCGCCCGCTTGGCGCCGGCACGGGCGGCATCGAGCTCGTGTTCTTCCTGCTCATCCTCGGGGGACGCGTGTACGGCCCGGCCTTCGGCTTCGTGCTCGGCTCCACGACCTTGTTCGCGTCCGCACTGATCACCGGCGGCATCGGACCGTGGCTGCCGTTCCAGATGCTGGCGTCGTCGTGGATCGGGCTCGGCGCTGGCATGCTGCCGCGGGCGCGTGGCCGATCGGAGATCGCGCTGCTCGCGGCGTACGCGGCCTTCGCGGCCTACCTCTACGGGTTCCTGGTGAACCTGTGGGGCTGGCCGTTCAGCCTCGGGGGCGACACGCAGCTGTCCTATGTGGCCGGCGGGGCAGTGGCCACCAACCTGCACCGCTTCGTGCTCTACACGCTGGCCACGTCCACCTGGGGCTGGGACACCGGCCGCGCCATCACCAACGTCACCGCCGTCCTGCTTGTCGGCTCCGCCGTGCTCGCCACCCTGCGCCGAGCTGCCCGCAAGGCCGCCTTCGACGCCCCGGTCACCTTCGACTGACCCCACCGCGCTCGAGCATGCGACACCAGCGGCCCTCGGGGCGCGCCGTGTGTCGGACGCACGGGCGCTCCGGCGAGCACCGGCTAGCGGTACGGGCAGTGTCGACAGTCGTTGGCGCAGCAGTGCCCGCGACGCACGTGCTCGGCCGCGGTGATCACGAACAGCCCGGAGATCGGATCGAGGTAGCCGGGTTGTCCTGCCTCCGTCGCCGTTCGATGCGCTTCGAGGATCTCCGCTCGACGCGGGTGATCGAGGGCGAGGCGCTCAGGGTGTGGCTCGAGCAGCGATCGCCTCGCCGGGGTCTGGGCCATCCGGCAGCGTAGGCAGCGTCAGGTGGGGACGGCGTCAGCCAGCGTGGCGACCGTCACCATGATCGTGTCTGAAGCGTTCGGGTGGGAGAAGTACCGTTCCCCTGTGCTCCAAGCGGACCGGGATGGCCCCTTCGTTGGTCGAGTGAGCGAGCTGGCGCTGCTCGATCGGGTACTCGGTGACCTTGTCGCGGCGATTCCTCAGGTGCTGTTGATCAGCGGCGAGGCCGGGATCGGCAAGACGCGGCTGGCAGACGAGTTCGCGCACTCCGCACGTCAGCAGGGGGCCACGCTGTGGCGCGGCGCATGCCACGAAGACTTGGCCATCCCCTACCTGCCGATGGCTTCCGCGCTGCAGGAGCTGCTTCGTGCCGAGCTCGACGACGATGACCGGAGGGTCCTCGGGCATCTCCTCGATCCGGCCGGCCACGCGGAGCTGGGTGCTGCACCGGCTCAGGCCGACCATGCGCGACTGGGGTTGTTCCTGGCCATGGAGCGCGGGCTTCGCCTCGCTGCGTCGCGCGGGCCCGTGGTGCTGATGATCGACGACCTGCAGTGGATCGACGACGCCTCGCTCGACCTGCTGGCGCATCTCGAGACGACCGTGGCACACGACAGCAGCTTTGCTGCCCTGCCGGTGCTGCTGCTGGCGACGCACAGGCCGGACCCGAGCACCGCGCACGTGGCCCGGGTCATCGAGCGGATGGAGCGAGACAACTGCACGGTCGGCATTCGGCTGGGGGGCCTCGGCGAGCTCGAGGTGAACGAGCTCGTCACGGCACTGGGTCCGAGTCGTCCATCGCGACGCTTGCTGCAGGCGATCGTCGAAGCCACGGAGGGCAACCCGCTGCTCGTGCGCGGGGTCGTCTCGGCTCTCCTGCGTGAGGGTGCGAGCGTCACGGACGGCGAGCTGCGTACGGACGGACGAGAGCTAGCCGTGCGCGGGACCTCGCTGCTCGACAGTGAGATCCGGCGTCGACTCGATCGGGTCGGCCCCGACGTCATCGATGTCCTCACAACTGCGGCGTTCCTTGGGGACGTTGGGTCGCTTGTAGAGCTCGCCGAGGTGCTCGAGCGAGACGTTGCGACGCTCATGCCCCTCCTCGATGCAGCCGCTGACGCCCAGCTGATCGTCGAGCACGACGACGGCTATCGGTTCGAGCACCCGCAGGTTCGACAGGTTCTGTACCACGAGCCACGACCACGCGACCGTGCCCGACTCCATCTGCGCATCGCCGACGCACTCGAACGACATCACCA
>JBKJSO010000267.1:0-4523 GCA_046595835.1 Acidimicrobiales bacterium
GCATCGGTCGCCAGTGCGGCATCGAGGGCCTCGAGATCTTCACCGAGACCAAGACGGTCGGCTGGCCCGCGGGCTGAGCTGGCCGGCTGGGTCCCTCCGCTCACAGAACACAAGGGAGTCGCAGTGCCCGGACCGCTCGACGGCATCAAGATCCTCGAGGTCGCCAGCTGGATGTTCATCCCCTCCGGCGGCTCTGTGCTCGTCGACTGGGGCGCCGACGTCATCAAGATCGAGCCGATCAACGGCGGCGATCCGCAGCGCGGGCTCATCACCTCGGGCCTGCTGCCGGGTGGGGCGGGCGGCGTGAACTTCATGATCGAGCAGCCCAACCGCGGCAAGCGCTCCATCGCGCTCGACCTCACCCAGGAGGAGGGCCGGGAGGCGCTGCTCAAGCTCGTCGAGTCGGCCGACGTCTTCCTCACCAACTACCTGCCGCCGATCCGTCGCAAGCTGCGGATC
Source organism: Acidimicrobiales bacterium (assembly GCA_046595835.1). Classification (GTDB taxonomy): domain Bacteria; phylum Actinomycetota; class Acidimicrobiia; order Acidimicrobiales; family VFJN01; genus VFJN01. Next base: position 460 of record JBKJSO010000267.1, read on the forward strand.
GACACCGACGACATTCGGGCTCGCAACCCCAACATCATCATCGCCCGCGGCTCCGGCGCCGGTCCGAAGGGACCCGACGCGGAGAAGGGCGGCTACGACGGCGCCTCCTTCTGGGCGCGCGGCGGGATGGGCATGACGATGCCGGAGCGCCCCGACGGATGGCCGATGGGTCAGCCCACCGCCGCCTTCGGAGACGTGATGGGCGGCCTGGCCACCGCGGGCGCCATCGCGGCGGCGCTCGTCAAGCGGGAGCGCACGGGCGAAGCGAGCATCGTCGACGTGTCGCTGCTGGCCACCGCCATGTGGCAGCTCTCACCCATGGTCATCGCCTCGAAGCTCTTCGGGTTCTCGAAGATCCCCCAGGGCGACCGCACGCGAAACCCCAACCCGGGCGTCGGCACCTACAAGACGGCCGACGACCGCTACATCTCGCTCATCCTGCTGCAGTCCGACAAGCACTGGGACGACTTCGTGAAGCGCCTCGGCGTGCCGGAGATGGCCACCGACGAGCGCTTCTGCGACTCGGCCGCCCGCGCCCAGAACGGCCCCGAGTGCATCGCTCGTCTCGACGCCGCGTTCGGATCGCAGCCGCTGTCGTACTGGAAGGACGCGCTGGCCGACTTCGCCGGTGTGTGGAGCCCCTTCCTCACGCTCGACGAGCTCTACGAGGACGTGCAGGTCCAGGCCAACGGGTACCTCCCCACCATGACCGCCGGCAACGGCGACCAGGTGCAGCTCGTGGCCAGTCCGGCGCAGTTCGACGAGGAGCAGGTCGTGGTCGAACGGGCACCCGAGCACGGCGAGCAGACCGAGCTCATCCTCATGGAGCTCGGCTACGACTGGGACCAGATCGCCGCCATGAAGGAATCCGGCGCGATCCTCTGACCACGGAGGGCCGCTGCCGCTCGCGGCGCTCGTCGGCGGACCTTGGCTACCCGGCCACGGCAGGTCCCACGCCGAGCACCGCGAGCTTGTGCCACGACCGCTCGACGATGAGTGGGTACGTGTGCAGGTAGTACGGCAGTGCCGCGCAGGCCTGGTTGAGCGCCGCTCCACGGCTACGAGCAACGGTCGGTTCATCCACGCCGAGGGCGTCGATGAAGGCGCCGCGGGAATCGTGGGTGAACAGCGGCGACCAGACGACCTGCACGTCGACGGCCGGGTCGCCTGCGCAGGCCGAGCCCCAGTCGACGAGCCCAGTCAGTCGACCGTCGCGCAGGATGCAGTTCCCTTCGAGGTCGCCGTGCACCCAGATTGTGGGGCCGTCGTACGGGGGAGCGGCCAGCGCCTCCTCCCACACGGCCAGCGCGGCGGACCCGTCGATCAGGTGGCTCGCCTGGTCGATCGCGACGCGGGTGGCGGCGTCGTACTCGCGCAGCGGTCGGGCTCGGTTGCGAGCAACGGGTGCACCCTCGGTCGGCACGGACCGTAGGTCTCGGACGACCCGAGCGAGGTCCAGCGCGAAGGCAACGGGCTCGTCGATCCCGCTCGGGGTGGCGCCGTCACCCGCGAGCCAGCGGTGCACCGCCCAGCGATGCGGATACCCCTCGCCCGGCTCACCTACCGCCACCGGTTCTGGCACCTCGACGGTGAGGAAGGGCGCCAGCAGCGGGAGCCAGCGGGCCTCGCGGTCGACCTGGCCTGCGGCCCACGCGATGCGAGGAAGCCGCACCACGAGATCCCCGCCCAGTCGCCAGATCGCGTTGTCGGTGCCCCACGGCCCCACGAGCGCGAGCGCGCGGTCGGCGAGCTGCGGTAGCTGCGCAGCGAGCAGACGGCGAACGAGCGCCTCGTCCACCTCGACCTCGTCCTCATGCATGCGTACGGGCACACCGGCGAGTCTCGTGCCTTCACGGACGGGCATCGACCGAATTGCCTACGGCCCCGCCCTCGGTGGGCCCGTGGTGAGGATGGTGGCCAGCGGGTGGCGGGGATCCTGCCGGGGGACCATGGGGCGTTTGCCGGTGCCGGTGATGAGGGCCCAGCCATGGTTGGTGTGGAGGTCGTGGTGGCCGGTGCACACCGGGTCGGTCTCGTCGAGGCGCGTGTGGCGGGTCTGTGCGAACTCGGCACCGTTGCGGTGGTCGTACTCCACGATCGTGCGGCTGCAGCCCTCCACAGAGCAGGTGGGCGAGGTCCACGCCAGTGCGTAGCGCATGGCGGCGGTGGGGCCCCGGCCGAGGCTGGTGACGTTGCGCACGTCGACCCCTCGGGTGATGACGAGCTTGAGCGTGGCCTCGCCGAGCAGGTCCTGAGCCACTCGCACCGGCACCGGGCCGACGCCGCTGATCTCGCAGAGCTCGTCGCCTTCCGTTCGGCCGCGGCGCAGTGCCGTGACGTCGACCCGGAGCAGCCCGAGGAACCTCGGGTTCGTGCGCACCGGCGCGCCGCTCCCATCGCGGGACCGTTGGGCCATGCGCACGAGCGCATCCCACACGTAGGCGTCGCGCGTCTCAGTGACCTCGGTGCTGCGCCGCTCCCGGAAGATCTCGTCCGTGAGGCGATCGAGCTCGGCGAGGATCACCGCCCCCTCGTCCACCGTGCCCTGACCATGTAGGTGCAGGGCACCCTCGGCATCGGTGTGGCGCGTCACCCGACGGCATCCGTGGATCCGGGCATGGGTGGCCATCGGATCCGCGTCGGCCGCGGCCCGGGCCCGGCCGGCATGCTCGCGCAGCTCTTGCAGGTTGCTTCGCCCCGCCGCTTCGATCAGCGCAGTCTCGGCACCGGGGTTCACGGCAGCCGCTCCTGCGATCACCGTGCCCTGGACCGCCGACAGCGACCCGTCCAGCATGCGCTCCCGGGTGGCGAGCAGGGAGCGCAGCGCGTGCGACACCTCCATCTCTGAACGGGCCGCGCTCAGCGAGGTTCCTGCGGCCGCAGCGACGAATTCGGCCGCGCTGCGGAACCCCCGGCGCCTCCACTCCAGCGAGTCGTCCACCCGACGGGCGAGCACCATGCGAGCCGCCGTGGCCGCCCGGGCGATTCGATCCATGCGCTCGAACAGGCGCGGCGCCTCCGAGGCCGGCACGGCATCCGGATCGATCGACGCAGCGAGCTCGAGCATCGATGCCTCGATCTCCATCGCCCGCCGCTCGATCACCGAAGTGTGCATACCGCCCATTCTCCTCGCGGGGTGTGACAGTCCGTCGGCCGTTCGATCGGCCGAGGCATCGAGATCAGATCTGCAGGGTGGTCGACGCTCGATCGAGCCGGGGCAGGCGTCGACCGACGACCGGAAGCACCTGGAGGAGCTCCAACGGCGGAGGTTCGCCTCTCCGGCGTGCGTAGTGCGCCTCCCACACGCCCACCAAGCCGTTGGCGAGGTGCACGGGGTGCACCTCGCCGAGCTCGACCGCTACCTCGCCCACCACAACACCCACCTGGCCGGCCTCAAACCGCTCCCCGGTCGCGATGCGCGCTCCCATGCTGTTCAGCGCCGCCGCGGCGACCCCGAGGTCGATGCCGGCCAGCACGAGCTCCGCGTGACCGAACCGCTCGGTGAGGCCGACCGTGTAGACCCACGGCCTCGACGCCTCGACGCCTTGGACCGCCCACTCGAACCGATCAAGCGTGTCGTCGAGCGCGTCGTGCACCTCATCGAACGTCTTGCCATCGCACATGCAGCACATGCCGACATCCTGCGCATGCCGGTGTGACAGCGCGCTCGTCGCACCAACATCTGCGCACGCCAACCGCCGCGTGGCGGAGGTGATGGTTCACAGACGTTGCTTGTTGTTGGGTACCGTCGTCGCCGTGACGATCGACGAGCGCCTCGCCGAGCTGGGGCTCGTGCTGCACGGGCCCCACCCGCCCCACCACCCGCTCGTCGCGGTGGTGGTGCACGACGGCGTGGCCCGCACATCGGGCCAGCTCCCGCGCATCGCTGGCGAGCTCACCTGCGTCGGCGTGGTGGGCGACACCGTAAGCGTCGCCGACGCACGCGAGGCCGCTGCAGTGTGCGCGCTCAACGCGCTCGCCGTCCTCAACGAGGAGCTCGGCTCGCTCGATCGCATCGAACGGATCCTGAGCGTCACGGGCTACGTCGCCTCTGCTCCCGGCTT
>JBKJSO010000409.1:0-3759 GCA_046595835.1 Acidimicrobiales bacterium
CTTGGGCATGCCGAGGGTGGTGACGCTGAGGACCTGCGTCTCGCCCCGCTGGAACAGGCCGGTGCCGTGCGCCGTGGGGATCACGCCGACCTCGGAGGTGACGAGGCGCAGATCGGCCGGGCCACGACCGTCGATGCGGATGCCCTCGTTGACCGTGCGAGCGCGGATGCGACCCTTCTGGATGCTGCGGGCCGCTTCCTTGATCTCCTTGATGCGACCGGCGAACTCCTCGCCCATCCCCTCGACGGCCGTGGCGATGGCGGCATCGGTCGCCGCGTTGCGCTCGGCCTTGGCCGCGATGGTGCCGGCCTGACCGAGGGCGTCGCCCGCCAGGGCCTCGACCTTGGCGTAGACGTCGTCCTGGTAGTCGAGGACGGGGGTGAAGGCGAGCGGGGTGATCCCCCGGCCGGCCTGGACCTTGGCGATGAGCTCGGTCTGCAGCTCGATCGACTCCTTGATCCACACCTTGCAGGCATCAAGGCCGCTGGCGATGACCTCTTCGGTGACCTTCGGGGCGCCGTTCTCGTAGTGCGTCCAGGCCTTCTCGGTGCCGCCGGCCTCCACCATCATGATGGCGACGTCGTCACCGACGCCGCGACCGGCGACGATCAGCTCGAAGGTGCTGTCCTCCACCTCTTCGAAGGTGGGATGCGGCACCCAGGTGCCGTCCTGGCCGAAGGCGATGCGCACGGCGCCGATGGGCCCCTGGAACGGGATGCCCGAGATGGACAGCGCGGCGGACGCACCGTTGATGGCGAGCACGTCGTAGGGGTTCTGGCGGTCATGGCCGATGACCGTGACGACGACCTGGGTCTCGTTGCGGAAGCCGTCGGCGAAGGACGGGCGCAGCGGTCGGTCGATCAGCCGGCAGGCGAGGATGGCGGCGTCGGTGGGACGGCCCTCACGCCGGAAGAAGCTGCCCGGGATGCGCCCGGCGGCGTACATGCGCTCCTCCACGTCGACCGTGAGCGGGAAGAAGTCGATGCCGTCGCGCACGCCCTTGGCCGCGTTGGCCGTGACGAGGGCGCTGGTGCCGGCGATGGACGCCACGACGGCGCCCTGGCTCTGGAAGGCGAGCTTGCCGGTCTCGAACGTAAGGGTCTTGTCGGTGCCGGTGATCGGCCCCGACACGGTGATGGCTTCCGCCATGGTTGTCTCCTTGGTCAGCCCGGGACTCCCCGTGGCTGGATCGGGCGGCGGGAGCCAGTTCCCAGTTGGCGATCACCGAGGGCGCACCCTCGGGGACCGGCAACTGGCAGCTGACCCACCCGTGCCGCCATGTGTTGTGGTTGGTTGTCGCTAGATGTGCAGCGGGCGGCCCTCGATGGACCGCCCGGAGTGCAGATCGGTTGTCAGCGGCGCAAGCCCATCCTGGCGATGATCGTGCGGTAGCGCTCGACGTCGTTCTTCTTGACGTAGTCGAGGAGCCGCCGCCGCTGGCCCACCAGCATCAGCAGGCCTCGCCGGCTGTGGTGGTCCTTCTTGTGCTTCTGGAGGTGGTCGTTCAGATGGTTGATCCGCTTGGTGAGGATCGCGATCTGGACCTCGGGGCTGCCGGTGTCGGTGTCGTGGAGGCGGTGCTCCGCGATGATGCCGGCCTTGGCCTTGTCGATCTGCTCAGACATTCGTTGGGGTGCTCCGAATCGAAGGTGGGAACTGGGGCCCTGCTCGCCTGATCGCTGGGTAGCTTGACCCTGGCGGATCGGTGAGCGGAACACCTCGGCGCGCGCGGATGCGCCCGTCGAGGACCCTGCCAAGGTAGCAGCACGGTCCCCCGGGGCCTCAATCGCCGGTCTACCGTGGCCGCGATGTCACGTCGCTCCACCACGCCTACCTCCACCTTGCGGGGCGTGCCGATCGAGCACGCCCTCGAGGACTACCGCACCTCCTGCATCTCGCGTGCCATCGACGATCGGGAGATGGCGCTGCAGAAGCAGAGCCGGGTGTTCTTCCAGATCTCCGGAGCCGGCCATGAGGCCCTGCTGCTCGCCCTGGCCCGCCAGCTCCGCCCCGGCTACGACTGGTTCTTCCCGTACTACCGCGACCTCGCGCTGGTGCTGGGTCTTGGCGTCACGCCCACCGAGGTGCTGCTCCAGGCGGTCGGCTCGGCCGACGACCCGTCCTCCGGGGGCCGTCAGATGCCCGCCCACTGGGGGGCCAAGTCGAAGAACATCGTCACGCAGTCGTCCTGCACCGGCTCGCAGTGCCTGAACGCGGTCGGCTGTGCGGAGGCGGCTCGCTACATCTCTCGGCGCCCCGACCTGCCTGGCTGCACGGCCCACGGTGACGAGCTCACGTACGTGTCGCTGGGTGAGGGGGCCACCTCGGAGGGCGAGTTCTGGGAGAGCCTCAACACCGCCTGCACCCTGCACCTCCCGGTGCTCTTCGTGGTGGCTGACAACGGCTACGCCATCTCGGTGCCGGCGGTCGACCAGTCCCCCGCCCCGATCGCCGAGCTGGTGGCCGGGTTCCGCGGGCTGCGGATCTACAAGGTCGACGCCCGCGACTACTTCGAGGCCTCGGCGACGGCCCGGGATGCCGTCGCCCACGTTCGGGCCGGCACGGGCCCGGCCCTGGTGCACGCCACCGTCACGCGGCCCTACTCCCACTCGGCGGCCGACACCCAGAGCAAGTACCGCACGGCCGAAGAGCTGGCAGACGAAGCCGAGCACGACCCGATCCTGCTCCTGCGCACCGCGCTGATCGAGGCCGGCGCCCTGACCGAGGAGACCGCCGAGGCCATCCGCGTCGAGGCCAGTGCGGAGGTCGCCCTGGCCGCCAAGGAGGCCATGGCCGCCCCCCTGCCCGATCCCGCCACGGCGAGCGACCACGTCTACGCCCTCCCCGACCTGCCCATGCCCCCGGACCCAACCGGCGACGGCGACGTGGTGGCCTACGGCGAGGCCATCAAGCGCACCCTGCACGAGTTGATGGAGGCCGACGAACGGATCCGCGTGTTCGGCGAGGACGTCGCCGACGCGCGTGAGGCGCTCCTCGCCGACGTCGAGGGCAAGGGCGGGGTGTTCGGCACCACCCATGGCCTCCAACGGCGCTTCGGCTTGGCCCGCTGCTACAACACCCCGCTCGCCGAGGCCAACATCATCGGGCGGGCCGTCGGCCAGGCGCTGCGGGGCCTGCGCCCGGCGCCTGAGATCCAGTTCTTCGACTACATCTGGCCGGCCATGCACCAGATCAAGAGCGAGGCGGCCACCATCCGCTGGCGCTCCAACGGCGCCTTCACGTGTCCCACGGTGATCCGGGTGCCGATCGGCGGCTACCTCACCGGCGGGGCGATCTGGCACAGCCAGAGCGGTGAGTCGATCTTCGCCCACGTGCCCGGTCTGCTGATCGCGTTTCCATCTCGCGCTCGCGATGCCGCGGGCCTGCTCCGCTACGCGTTCCGCTGCGAGGACCCGGTGCTGTTCCTCGAGCACAAGCACCTGCTGCGCCAGGCGTACACGCGCGACCCCTTTCCTCCGCCGGGCTTCGTGATCCCGTTCGGCCACGGCGAGGTGCGCCGACCCGGCGAGCAGCTCACGATCATCACGTGGGGCGCCACCGTGCAGAGGAGCCTGGCGGCGGCCGACCAGCTCGAGGCCGAGATCGGTGCCTCGATCGAGGTGATCGACCTACGCAGCCTGGCGCCGTGGGACCAGGACCTCGGCTGCCTCGAGGCTCTTCTGGACGGTGGCGCCCCAGGTGACGATGGTGAGGTCCTGCCCGGGCCGGCGGATGTCGCCGTGGCCGAAGGGCAGCACC
>JBKJSO010000417.1:0-5499 GCA_046595835.1 Acidimicrobiales bacterium
GCGGTGGCATGCCAGGGCTCGGCGCACGCCGCAGCTACGCCGAGGGCTGCTTGCGGCATGGTGAGGCAGTGCGACCAGCCGTAAGGAGCATGGGTGGGGTCGTCCTGGAGCATCGACTGCGCAGCGGTGCGCAGCAGCACCCGCCGGGCGTCGGCGAGCGGCAGGTGGGGGACCAGGTCGTGCAGCGCGGCTTGCGCGAGTCCGCTTCGCTCGTTGAGCGACATCATCGGAAAGATGAAGTCGCTCCCAGGGTGGCCGGGCGATGGCGGCCGAACCAGGCGCTGCGCCAGCTCCCCGGCAAGGTCAGTCGGCGAGCCAGCGAGGCGCGGCGACGGGACGGGCACCGTTCGGAACCACGAGAGGTCCCAGCCGGGGTTGCGGGCCAGCTCGCGCACCAGGCTCCGCAGCATGCGCGCCGCGTCGGCGCTCCGCGGGGCGACGCGCGGCAGGTGGTACAGGAAGATGCTCCCGTGGCCTGCGGCCGACAGCAGCGGCAGCACCATGTCCGCCAGGGCACTGCGGAGCTCGTCGGCCCCGAGGCGGTCGGCCAGCCAGGCGGCGGCGCCGTCGGCGTCGTCGAGCTCGCCGCCTGCGACGGCCGCCTGCAGGGTGGTGAGTGCGTCGGCTTCGCTGCCGAAGGACGACTTCCCGTCGGGGGGCGAGTCGGCGGCCGCGCCCCAGGCGACGAATGAGTCGGCCAGCGAGCGCAGGCGCTCCCGGGCCGCCTCGCGCCGGTTGGGTTCGACCATCGGGAGCAGCGCGGCCCGGGCCAGCAGCTGCAGGGGCGCGTGGAGGATGAACGAGTCGGCCGCTTGGGCCCGGGGCTCGGCAATGGTGGCGGCGGTGGCATCGACGAGATCTGCGTCGGTGGTTGCGTCGAGGCCGAGCGGGCCGAGGTAGGCGGCGGTCGCTCGGTCGGATCGGGGGGTGGTGAGCTGGTCGTTCGACATCCGTCGGACCGTAATAGTTCAAGTGCGCTTGAGGTCAAGCGCACAAGATGGCACGCTGCGGAGGTGAGCGAGGACCTCCTGACCATTGGTGAGGTGTCGGCCCGCGCCGGGTTGGCCACCTCCGCACTGCGCTTCTACGAGGACAGTGGCCTGATCGCCTCCGAGCGCGCCGTCAGCGGCCACCGGCGCTACCCGCGCGAGGTGTTGCGCCGGGTGGCCTTCATCGGGGTAGCCCAGCGGGTCGGCCTCACCCTCGAGGAGATCCGGACCGCACTCGACACGCTGCCGAGGTCGCGCACGCCCACCGAGCGCGACTGGGAGCGCCTGTCGCGCTCGTGGCGCCCACGGCTCGATGAGGAGATCGCCGCGCTCGTGCGCGTCCGCGACCAGCTCTCCTCGTGCATCGGCTGCGGCTGCCTGTCATTGCGGGCCTGCGCGCTCTACAACCCTGACGACGAGGCCGCCCGGCGCGGAGCGGGGGCCCGATACCTGCTGGGCGACCGCCCGTAGCGAGAGGGGCGGCGTCGCCTCAGAAGCGCTGCTGGAGGTTGCGCATGCTGCGTCGCCACACCCAGGTGAGCACCGGCTTGCTCGCCGCGGCACCGATCGGCCCGCCCATCCAGATGGGGTAGCGGAGCTTCTCCCGCCACTGGAAGCGCGTGCGCCCCCCGCGAAGCTTCTTGAGCGTGAAGCGTCCCGACCCGGTGACGAGCCCGGTGTGGGTGACCCCCATCGCCTTCCGGGGCGACCACTCGGTGATCTCCATCACGTCGGTCAGCCGGAATGGGCCCACCTTGGTGTCGCACTCGAACCGGGTGCCCACCCCCTGCGTGCGCTCCGAGAGGAAGCGGATGCCGACGGCGTCGGCCATCCACTCGGAATGGGAGCTGATGTCCTGCAGGTCCGCCCACACCTCGGCGGGGGAGGCGTCGAGGACCGTGCTCACCCGGATGCGTGCCATGCCGCTGGACCGTACTGGGGAAGATCCGCGGAACCTCTTGCCTCGCGGTTGGGGTGCGGGCCGGGGGGAGGCCGGCGGCGTCAGGCGAGGGACGTAGCGGCGGCTTCCAGGACGAGCCCCGTCGCGCAGAGGAGGGGCTCGGTGTCGTCGGGGCCGACGAGCTGCAGGCTGGCGGGGAGAGGGCCGCGGGTGGGCACCGGCAGCGCCAGCGACGGGTGGCCGGCCAGGTTCACGCCGATGTTGGTGCGTCGGGTGTCGGGCGCCGGCTCGTCGAGGCGGGTGGGGAACATCGCGAGGGTGGGCCAGGCCAGCACGGGCGTGCGCTCGAACGCGGCGGCCAGCTCGGCGCGCCACAGCGCTCGGTGGGCGAGGGCGGCTGCGTAGGCGGTCCCGTCGACGAGCCGACCGTCCTCGAGTCGCTCGCGCACGTCGGCGCCGATGCCGGCCGCGTCGCGCTCGTAGAGATGTCGGTCGACCTGCCACACCTCGTGGAGCATCACGGCCACCGCGGCCGCTGCGGCAGCGTCCCAACCCGGGAGCACGACGTCCACCACATCGATCTCGCAGGCCGAGAGCAGCGCATCGACCGCGGCGTCGATGCGGGGGTCGACATCGGGCAGGCGCACCCGCCCGAGGGTGGCGGCTGGCGACGAGCTGGCGGCGAACGCAGGGTCGAGCAGGGCCATGCCCTGGGTCACGGTGGCCACGTCGCGCGCCATCGGACCCACTGCGTCGAGCGAGGGCGCCAGCGGCCACACGCCCTCGATCGGCACTCGCCCCGAGGTGGGCTTCAGGCCGACCGTGCCGCAGCAGGCCGACGGCGTGCGGATCGAACCGGCCGTGTCGGTGCCGAGCGCGAGATCCACCTCCCCGGTGGCGAGCGCCACCGCGCTGCCGCTCGAGCTCCCACCCGGGATGAGCTGCCCGTCGAACGGGTTGATCGGGGTGCCGAAGTGCGGGTTGATGCCGGTGCCACCACAGGCGAGCTCGTGCAGGTTGGCCTTGCCGACGATGACGGCGTCAGCGGCCCGCAAGCCGGCCAGGCACGCAGCGTCGGCCGCCGCCGGGCGCGCGACCTCCGCCAGCACGCGACAGCCGGCGGTGGTGGGCGCACCCACCAGGTCGATGAGGTCCTTGACCGCCACCCGCGGCCCGGTGCCGGGCTGGTCGAGCCGCAGGATCCAGGTGGTCATTGGACTGCTCGCTCGGCGGTGGGGCCTGTCGCGGCCCGCACGGGGTGGCATCCCGGGGTGACGGCGAGCTCGAGCAGGCACAGCATGCCGAACCGACCTTACAGGTGCCCTGACCAGGGTGTTTGGCCTGGGTCCGCGCCCACTGTCACACCCCCTGTGCACACTCTGGCCATGGTCATTCCCGCCCTCCTCGCCCTCCTCGGGGCCGCCGCCGTCATCGTCCTCGCCTACGTCGTGAGCGCCCGTGCCGCCCGAGCGGGTAGCACCGCCGCCGACGAGCGCATGATCGCGGCCCTCGAGCAGCAGGCGTCGCTCCTCGCCCAGCAGGCCTCCCAGATGGAGGCCCGGCTCGGGATGGAGCGCGAGCACACCGTCACGGCGGCGGCCGACATGGCCGCGAAGATGGCCGGCGAGAAGCTGGGCGACACGATGACGAGCGGCACCCGCCAGCTCGACCTGCGCACCACGGCCTTCGAGAAGCGGGTCGACGGGCTCAACGCCCAGATCGAGCGCCTGGGAGATGTGGTCACCAAGCTCCAGCGGGACAGTGCGCAGCAGCATGGGCAGCTCGTCACGGGGATCGAGCAGGTCGCTTCGACCGGGCGAGCCCTCGCCGAGACCACCGGACACCTGCGGGAGGCCCTCGCCAGCCCCAAGGCGCGCGGCCAGTGGGGTGAGCGCATGGCTGATGACGTCCTGCGCCTCGCCGGCATGGTCGAGGGCGTGAGCTACAAGAAGCAGACGGGCATCGAGGGCGGATCCATCCCCGATGTGACGTTCCTACTGCCGGGCGGGCGGGTCCTGCACATGGACGTGAAGTTCCCGGTCGACAACTACATGAAGCACCTCGAGGCCACCACCGAAACGGAGAGGGAGAGCGCCGCCAAGGCGTTCCTGAAGGACGTGCGGGGTCGGGTCAAGGAGCTCTCGGGTCGGGGCTACATCGATGCTGACTCGACGCTGGACGAGGTGCTCCTGTTCATCCCCAACGAGAGCGTGTGGGCCTTCATACACGAGCGCGACCCACAGCTCATCGATGTCGCCCTGGGCCAGAAGGTGGTGCTCTGCTCGCCCGTGAGCCTGTTCGCGGTGCTGGCGGTGATCCGCCAAGCCGTCGAGCAGCATCGCCTCACCCGCACTTCCGACGAGATCCTGCAGTGCCTGGGAGCGTTCCGCGAGCAGTGGACGAAGTACGCCGACGCAGTCGACGCGGTCGAGAAGCGGTTCGCACTGGTCCAGAAGGGATTTGACGACCTCAGCGGCACGCGCCGCCGGCAGCTCGAGCGCCAGCTCGATCGCATCGATGACCTTCGCCACCAGCGCGAGCTCCCCGACCTGCCCGTCGCCTTGGGTGACGGCGAGGGCGAGGCACTGCGCCGTTCCGCCGGTGAGGTCCTGCCCTGGGGTGTCGCCGAGGCCGGCTGACCGACCCAACCTGTTCGGGGCTGGAGAGCGCGTCCCCGTAGGCTGAGGCGGTGCCCGACCGCTTCTACGTGACGACGCCGATCTACTACGTCAACGACGCCCCCCACGTCGGCCACGCCTACGCGACCGTCAACGCCGATGCGCTCGCGCGCTGGCACCGCCTCATCGGCGACGAAACGTTCTTTCTCACTGGCACCGATGAGCACGGCCTCAAGGTGGCCCAGTCCGCCGAGGAAGCCGGGATCGCCCCGCAGGAGCAGGCCGACCGCAACGCGGCGCGCTTCCGTGACACGTGGGACAGCCTGGACATCACCTACGACGACTTCATCCGCACTACCGAGCCCCGTCACCACGCTGCCGTCCAGGCCCTGCTGCAGAAGGTCAAGGACAACGGCGACATCGCGCTCGACACCTACGAGGGTCCGTATTGCGTGTCCTGTGAGGCGTACTACCAGGAGGCTGAGCTGGTCGACGGCGAGTTCTGCCCGATCCACACGGGCAAGCCGGTCACCACGCTCAAGGAGGAGAACTACTTCTTCCGCCTGTCCCGGTACGAGCAGCGCCTGATCGACTGGATCGAGTCGAACCCGGAGGCGATCACACCCGAAGGTAAGCGCAACGAGGTGCTCGGCTTCCTCCGTCAGGGCCTCGACGACGTCTCGATCACCCGCACCTCGCTGAGCTGGGGCGTGCCGGTGCCGTGGGCCGAGGGCCACGTCTTCTACGTCTGGTACGACGCGCTCATTAACTACGCGACGGCAATCGGCTTCGGCACCGATGACGAGCGCTTCGAGGCGTGGTGGCCGCATGTGCACCACGTGATCGGCAAGGAGATCATCCGGTTCCACTGCGTGTACTGGCCCGCCATGCTGCTGGCCGCGGGTCTCGAGCCGCCCCATCGGGTGCACGTGCACGGTTGGCTGCTCCTCGGTGGCGAGAAGCTCTCCAAGACCACCCATGGCCCCGCCCG
>JBKJSO010000014.1:0-13599 GCA_046595835.1 Acidimicrobiales bacterium
TCCGTCGGATCGTCGACGGAGACCGCGAAGGCTTCGCACCCGAGGGTCATGTGGTCGAACGGCGTCTCCACGGTGTGATCGGCCCAGAGGCCCTCGGCGCGGATCTCCAACGACGGCCCCTTGGGGAGCGCCACCTCGTGATCGATCACCGTGACGAGCGGTCGGCCCTCACCGACGAGGCACGCCCAGTACCAGGCCGTGCCCAGGTTCGGGTACAGACCCAGGCGCACGTACCCCCCGAGCGTGCCCTCTCGGTTGGTGAAGTCGAAGTACCACGACTCCCCCCACAGGCGCTCGTCGCCCGGCGGGTGGGCCAGCTCGTCGGCGGCAGACAGCTCGAGATCGCTCACAGGGCACCTTCCGGGTAGAGCTCGTAGTAGGCCTCGTCCTCCGGCACGCCCGCGTTCTCGCCCTGCATGGCCGACATGAGCTCGTAGACCGCCTCCGGCAGGTCGCGGGGCACCGTCCAGTCGAGCTCGTCGGCGATCCCCGCGATCTCGGCAAACGGGCGCAGGAAGCTGAAGTACACGTAGGCACCGGCGCGGATCTTGTCGTCACGGGTCATGGCGGCGATGTTCCGGTAGTGCTGGCTCTGGGCGTTGCGCACCGCCGCGACGATGCCGTCGTACTCACCGGCCGGCACGAGCCGCACCTCACCGGGCGGCAGCCCGTCGGTGGTGTAGAGGGCGAAGCCCACGAGGTGATCGAGGTAGTCCTCGGGGGTGTGGTTGGACGTGCCGAAGTCGGTGAAGGTGCTCTCCACGCCCTCGAGCACCATCGCCGCGGTGAGGTGGTGGTACGGCACGCCCTTGGCGACGTCGCTCCAGGGGAAGTCACCGTGGGCGAGACGGTAGAAGTCGCGCACGAGCAGCCGCCGGCCGGGCAACCCGGGCACCGCGTACGGCCCCGTGTCGCCGTAACCAGCGCGGGTGTCGAAGTAGAGCAGGAAGAGGTGGTTCACCAACGTGGCGCTGAAGCGCTTCACCTGGGCCCGGTGCGCATCGTCGACGATCGGTGCGACACCCGCGAGCAGCGTGGCGACGATGTCGTCGGGGTAGGGCGTGGAGGTACCCGTGTCCCACGCCTGCCGAGTGCCGTCGCCTCGGTACGCCATCGCGGCGCGCTCCCAGAAGTCGAGCACTGCAGCCGTGTCGCTCGGTCGGTCAGCCGCCGGATCGAGCATGGCCATGATCTTGCGACCCAGCAGGAAGAAGTTGCTCATCGACCAGAGGTAGCAGGTGTCGACCTGACAGCCAGGGCGGCGGGCGCGGCGGCCGATCTCCTCGGCAGGCAGGGCAGCATCGATGCGTCGCATCATCTCGGGGTACCGCAGGAAGGCCTCGGCGCAGGCCACCACGATGTAGGCCGTCACCGGGATGAGGGCGCTCTCCAAGGAGGTGCGCTCGGCGGTGAGCGCCTTGGAGATGGGGGCGTGATAGGTGATGAGCCGGTTCGCCGTGGCAACCGCATCGGCGTCGTCAGCCACGGACGATCGCCTCGTCGCCACTGCAATCCAGCTCCACCTCGGTGCCGGGAGCGGGCTCAGCAGCGGCGAAGGCGCAGGCCATCGCGCAGGGAACCTGGAACTCCCGACTCACGATCCCGATGTGGCTGCGGACCGTGCCGCTCGTGCAGATGATCCCGGTGAGCCCGTGGTAGATCGGCGCAAGAAAGGTCGCGCCGGCGTCGCGCACCAGCGCCACCACGCCCTCCGCACCGCTGTCCATCAGGGCCAGCACGTCGTCAGGACCCTCCATCGGCGTGAAGCGACCCCGCACCGGCGCATGGTCGAACACCTTCGCTCCCCGGGCGATCTCCTGCATCCGGGGGAACCTAGCGCCCCCACGCTTCAGCGAGCCCGGTCCCGGAAGGCACGGACCTTGCTGCGGTTGCCACACACCTCCATCGAGCACCAGCGCTTCGAGCGGTTGCGCGACGGGTCGTAGAAGGCCCAGCCGCAGTCGTCCGCGGGGCAGATCTTGAGGCGCCGCCACGACCCCTTGATGCGAGCTGTCGTGGCTGCCGCCACCAGCTCCCCAAGCGCTCCGCGCACGCCGCTCGAGGCCGAGGTGAGGCCGGACCCGGAGCAGGTCGCCTTGAGCGGGAGGTCGCAGCACACCCCCTCGAACGCAGCCGTGGCCTCGGGGCTGGTCTCTCCGGCATGGTGGCCCGCGAGCTCCCCTCGCAGGGCATCTCGGAGACGCAGGGCCAGCCGCAGGTCGCGCCCGCTGGCTGGCGTGCCCGGTTCGACGAGTCCTGCCCCGACCAGCCATGCGCCGAGGGCAACGGGGGTGCTGAGCTCGTCGGAGCCGTCCTGGAGGTCGCTGGTGTTCACGAAGGCGCCCACGAGGTCGATCTCCGCAGGCGTGGTGGGCGTTGTTGTGGCAGACATCGTGTGCTCCTCGGCCTGAAACCAGTGTACACAGTTAGCCGGTGTGCGCTAGCCGCGGCCCGCCGCTTCGACGGCAACCGCCGCTGATCGGGGCATCCCGGAGGCGGGTAGCGTCACGCCGTGCCCGAGTTCCTCTCCGACGCCTGGGTCGCCGACCTCGACGCCGCCGCCGGCACCACCCGTGTGGATGCTGCTCTGCGCCTCGTCATCCAGCAGATCGTCCTCCAGGACCGGGGGGAGGAGCGGGCCTTCACGATTCGCATCGCCGACGGAGCGGTCACTGTGGCCCCGGGTCGGGCCGACGACGCTGACGTGTCGTTCACGCAGGATCGGGCCACCGCCACGGCCATCGCACGAGGCGAGCTGTCCGCCCAGGCCGCGTTCATCGAGGGTCGGCTGCGCATCGCCGGCGACCTCCGCAAGGTCATGGACCGGGCGCGCGAGCTGGCCACGCTCGACGACGTGTTCGCCTCAGCCCGCGCCACCACCACCTGGTGAACCGGTACGGTCACGACGTTGCCCGAGCTACCGGAGATCCAGGCCCACGCTGAGCGACTCGACGCGTCCCTCACCGGCGCCACGCTCGAGCGCTTCACGCCGCTCAGCTTCACGGTGCTGAAGACCGCCACGCCGCTCCCCGGTGCAGCCAACGGCCACCAGCTCGTGTTCGTCGGTCACCGCGGCAAGCACCTGCTGCTCGACTTTGGCGTGGTCACCTTCGTCGTGCACCTGATGCAAGGTGGTCGGCTCAAGCCCGATGAGAAGCAGTCGGCCAAGCCCCGCTTCGGCCAGGCCCGCTGGCGCTTCACCGACGCCCGCGCGCTGCTGCTCACCGAGGCGGGCACCGAGCGCAAGGCGGGGGTGTGGGTGCTCGACGGCGATCCGGAGGCCCGGGCCCCGCTTCAGGGCCTGGGCCCCGACGCCGACGAGCTCGACCCAAGAGCGCTCTCCCTGCTCCTCAAGCAGCACTCCATGCGCCTGCACGGGTTCCTGCGGGACCAGCACATCGTGGCTGGCCTCGGTCGCCGACTCGCCAACGAGATCTGCCACCGAGCGCAGCTCTCGCCGTTCGCGAACACCGCGAAGCTCGATGGCGACGACGTGAAACGCCTCGTCGAGGCCATCCAGGTCTGCATCAACGAGGGCCTCGCCTACGAGCGAGGCCTCACGGAGATGAGCTCGTCGGCCGACCGGCCGGGCCACGTCCACCACCGGGTCGGCGAGCCCTGCCCCGTGTGCGGCGACGTGATCCGCTCGGTGGAGTACGTCAGCTACACCGTGGCCTACTGCCCCACGTGCGAGACCAACGGCAAGGTCCTCGCCGACAACACCACCAGCAAGTTCCTGAAGTAGCGCTGAGCTGCCGCCCGAGGGGCGGCAGCTCAGCGCTTAGATCATCACAGCTAGGGGCAGGGATCCACCTTGGGGTTGTAGTCAGCGAACATCCCATCGGGATTGGTCCTCCACACCCAAGCATGGAGGATGTAGAGCCCAGTGGTCCCGAGTGGGTGGAGCGGCTGTCCCAGGACGGTGAGGTTGTCAGCGCCCTGGCCGGCCGCGATGTACTCCACCGCTACCAGCCGCTTCCGCCCGTCCGTCGTCACCTCGTAGACGAGCGAGTCGGGCTCAGTCGCCTCGACCTGCGCGTCGAACAGGCTGCCGTCGTTTCCTCCGTTGGTGTAGTGGATGCCCATGCCACCCGCCTCGCTGTCGAAGCACGGGGCTCCGAGGAGCGTGTAGCCAGAACCGGGGGCGGCGGCGACGTCCACGTCGTGGTACTTCGCGGTCGCCGCGCGCACCGCCGCGATCTCTGAGCCCTTGACCTCGGCGCCGGCCGAGCCGCTGAGGGAGACGGCGGCGATTGAACCAGTCAGCGCCACCGCGGCCCACCCGACTCGCACGGCGGGCCTCATGACGCACCGCCGTAGAAGTACGGGTCGAGGACACGGACCTCAGCGATCTCGTCGACCGGGAGACCGTTGGCGGCCGCGGCGCGATGGATCGCCTCCGCGCTCGGCCCGTCGTACAGGCAGTAGGTCTTGGTGTTGCTGTCCGACACGTACGAGGTCAGCCAGGTGACCTGCTCCTCGGCGTTGTTCCCGATGACGCCGAGGCAGGTCTTCGCCCCGTCCTGGGTCATCGCGATCTCCAAGCCGTCCGGGAAGGTCCGCTGCACGATGTAGCGAGGCATGGTTGCTCCTTCTGGTAGTCCGCACGCCGTCGGCGCCGGTAGCCCTTACGAGACCACCCGCTGGTCCAGTCCTGGTCCAGCGGCGCTCAAGCCGCGGTCCGATCACCTAATGTGCTGCCCGTGCGCGTGAGCCTCCTGGGGCCGCTTCGGGTCGACGATGAGCCGGGTGCGATCGTGCTCGGCGCAGCGAAGGAGCGATCTCTGCTGGCCGCGCTGGCATTGAGTCCCGGCACGGTCGTGTCGACCGAATCGCTCATCAGGGCGCTGTGGGGTGACCTCCCGCCCACGGCCGCCCGCAAGACGCTCCAGACCTACGTCTGGAACCTGCGCCACGCCCTCGGGGCCGAGCTCATCACGACGGAGGCTCCGGGTTACGTGCTGCGCGTTCGACGTGACGACGTCGACGTCGTCCGCTTCCGGTCGCTGGTGCGCGAAGGCGGGGCCGCGGCGAGGGATGGCGACACGCCGGGTGCTCAGCGACGACTCCGCGAGGCGGTGACGCTGTGGCGCGGCGAGCCGTTCGGCGGGGTGGCCTCGCACACCAGCCTGGCCGCCGAAGCGGTTCGTCTGACCGAGGAGTACCTCTCGGCGGTCGAGGCGCTCGTCGCCGCTGATCTGGCTGGAGGACGGCACGCCGAGCTCGTCGGCGAGCTCGAGGTGCTGGTGAGCGAGCACCCGTTCCGCGAACGACTCTGGGGTCACCTCATGGTGGCGCTCTACCGCTGCGGCCGACAGGCGGACGCGCTCGCTGCGTACCAGCGGGCCCGTGAGCTGCTGGCAGCGGAGCTCGGCCTCGAGCCGGGAGGCGAGCTGCGTCGCATCGAGATCGCGGTGCTGGACCACGATCCGTCAATCGTTGCGCCGCCCCTACCCGCGACCTCACGCCCGGATGCGACGGTGCGGTCCCCCGTGCGGTTCGCCCACACTCCCGATGGCGTGAGCATCGCCTATCAGGTCTCTGGGGAGGGTCCGATCGACATCCTCGTGATCAGTGGATTCGTGAGCCACCTCGACATCTGGTGGAACGCACCCACCGACCGTCTGGTCCGTCGCCTCACGTCGATGGGCCGCCTCATCACCTTCGACAAGCGCGGCATGGGACTGTCTGACCGTCCGGACGACGTCATCGCCGAGCAGTGGATCGACGACGCGCTCGCGGTGCTCGACGCCGTGGGATCCCGACAGGCGGTCATCCTCGCGGTCTCTGCGGGCGTTCCAACGGCGCTGCACCTTGCCGCTCGCTACCCCGAGCGCGTGCGGGCACTCGTCCTCCACAACGGCTACGCGCGCACGCTCGCAGCGGCGGACTACGACATCGGCTTCCACCGCGACACCATCGAGGCCTTCGCGACGAACCTGGAGTCTGGCTGGGGTCGCGGCGTCGCCATCAGTGCCTACGCACCAAGCCGGGCGAAGGACCCCGGGGTGCGTGGGTACTGGGCGCGCTACCAGCTTCTGAGCGCGAGCCCGGCCTCGGCGATTCGCTTCTTCTGGGCGTCGATCGAGAGCGACGCGCGAGACGTGCTGCCGACGATCTCCGCGCCGACGCTCGTCGTGCACGCGCAGCGCGACCTGATCGTTCCCATCGCCCAGGCGAGGTACATGGCGGAGCGCATCCCCGGCGCCGAGCTCGTGACCCTTGACTCCGACGTGCACCTCATCTGCATCTCCGACGTGATCGAGGAGCTCTCGAACGAGGTGCAGGCCTTCATCCGGCGGGTGGTGCCCGAGCCGGGCGCGAGCTGACGCGAGGAGCTCGGTGATGCCGGAAACTTGGGAAGCAAGTTCCTGAAGGAGCGCTGCCGGACGCTCAGATCAGGCCGAGGCCGTGCACCGCGTCGCGCTCCTCGACGAGCTCGCCGGCGCTCGCATCGATGCGCGCCCTGCTGAACTCGTTGATCTCGAGGCCCGACACGATCTCGTAGCGACCGCCGCTGCAGGTGACGGGGAAGCTGGAGATGATGCCCTCCGGCAGGCCATAGCTGCCGTCGCTCGGGATGCCCATCGACACCCAGTCGCCCTGCGGCGTGCCCAGCGCCCAGCCGCGGACATGGCCGATGGCCGCGTTGGCGGCGCTGGCGGCCGACGACAGGCCCCGAGCCTTGATCACCGCGGCCCCTCGCTGCTGCACCGTGGGGATGTACTCCCCCTCCAGCCAGGCCTCGTCGCTGCCCACGGCCTCGAAGGCGGGCTTGCCGTCGACCTCGGCGTGGAAGATGTCGGGGTACTGGCTGGCCGAGTGGTTGCCCCAGATCGTCATCTTGGTGACCGACGTGGTGTGCACCTCGGCCTTGGCCGCCAGCTGGGCCACCGCCCGATTGTGGTCGAGGCGCGTCATCGCCGTGAAGCAGCCCGGGTCGAGGTCCTTGGCGTTGCGCTGCGCGATGAGGGCGTTGGTGTTGGCCGGGTTGCCCACCACGAGCACCTTGACGTCGCGCTTGGCGCTGCGGGAGAGCGCCTCGCCCTGGGGCTTGAAGATGCCACCGTTGGCACCGAGGAGATCGGCCCGCTCCATGCCGTCCTTGCGGGGCATCGCGCCGACGAGCAGCGCCATGTCGACATCGCCGAATGCGACATCCGGATCGTCGGTCTTCACCATGCCCGCGAGGAGCGGGAAGGCGCAGTCGTCGAGCTCCATCGCCACGCCCTCGAGGGCGCCCAGCGCTGGGGTGATCTCGAGCATCTGGAGGATCACCGGCTGGTCGTTCCCGAGCATCGAGCCCGAGGCGATCCGGAAGAGCAGCGAGTAGCCGATCTGCCCGGCGGCACCGGTGACTGCAACACGAACGGGGTCCTTGAGAGGTGCCATGAGGCGAACCTAGTGCCCCTGGGAACGGGGCGAAAAAGCCGCCGCGACAGGCGCCGAGGGAGTAACACCATCCGTGTCGCAGGGGTGGTACCACGGTGGCGTGCAGCTGGGTTGATTGGTACAACGCTCGCAGTGCACCTTGCCGCCCATCTCCTCGCGGCCCGGGCGGTCCCGAGAGCCGTGAAGGTAGCCGGCCTCATCGCCGGTGCCCTGTTTGGGCTTACCGCCGGGCTGTCCACTGCGTCCCTGGTGGTGGCCTCAGACGCGCGGAGCGCGTACGACAGGGTGACGCAGGCCACGGATGGGTTCGATGTGGCGATCGCCCGCGAACGGTCCCCCGAGACGCTTGCGACCGACCTCCTCGACGTGGAGGGCGTCGCTGACACAGCCACGCTCAATGGATTCGACGTGGCCGCCGTCACAGCCGAGGACGAGCCCACGGGTCTCGGTCCGCAACCGGATGACCCGTGCTACACGGGCGCCGGGGAGATCGTCGCGACGGTCCACAACCAAGGTTGGCGGGGCCACGCTCCGCCGATGCTCCTGACCGAGGGAAGGTTTCCGCGGGCCGACGCCCGCGAGGTGGTGGTACCCGAGATCACGGCCAGGCGATTGGGACTCGATGTCGGCGATCGAGTTCGCTTCACCGGCGACTGCGCACACGAGGGGGGCGAGTTCGACCAACCGATCGAGATGACGATCTCGGGCCTCGGCACTGGGGTGCTCGATGGTCCGGAGGTCGGTGCCAACTTCGCGCTCGAGAACCTGTTGATCAGCCCACGAGCGGTCGATGAGCTCAACCAGGCTGGTGCGGAGCCGAGCTCGTTCGCCATGGCTTGGCTTGACGACGGCGTGACACCCGGCGACCTCACGGATCTTCCCGAGGGTGCGAGCATCGTCCTCGACCTGGTGGAGTCCCGTGCCGCGGTGCACCGGGATCTGCAGCCAGACGCGACGTCACTCCGGGTGTTCGCGCTCATCGTGGCCTTGACTGCGCTCGTGATCCTCGGGCCGCTCCTCGGACGGCTGGCGCGGGCCGGCAACGTCAGCGTTCCGACGCTTCAGGCTCTGGGAATGAGCCAGCGCTCGCTCCTGGGTGTCGGGCTCATTCGGGGTGCAGCCGTCGCACTCGTGGCGGCGGGCACCTCGGCGGCCGCGGCCGTCGGCGTCGCTCCCCTGATACCCAAGGGCGTGGCTCGGCACTTCGAGGGAGTGGTCTCGTTCTCTCCTGGCCTGCTGCCATCAGGGATCGGGGCGTTCATCGCCGCCACGGTCGCGGTCGCAATCACTCTTCTGGCGACTGGGCTCTCGCTGCGGCGCCGTTCCAGCCATGTGCGACGTCGAACCCAGACTGTGGGCAGTTGGGCAGCCTCGAGGATCCCATACCCGGAGTGGGCCGCGGGGGTGCGCTTTGGGTTGCAGCCAGGGGCACTCGACGATCCGACCCCGGTTCGGTCTGGGCTCACCACTGCGGCCATCGCCGTCGCCGCCGTGCTCGGCGTGATCACGTTCAGCTCAAGTCTGGATCATCTGCGACACACTCCCCGCCTCTACGGGGTCAACTGGGATGCATTTGCGATCGTCGAGAACGTCGACGAGATCGCTCGGAAGCTAGAGGCCGACCCTGAGGTGGAGGCCGTGTCCAGGGGCACCTTCTTTCCTCCGCAACGCACGACGCTCGGGGACGACGACGCCGAGGTCTGGCTGATGAGCCTCGAAGCTGGCCCCGGGCGGGTGGAACCCACCGTGATCGAAGGGCGCGCCCCCGAGAACGACGTCGACGTGATGCTCTCTCGTGAGCTGAGCCACGACACGGGTGCAGACATCGGCGACTCAGTGCGTCTCCACCTTCCTACCATCGAGTCGCAGCTCGCCAGCCGGCTGGAACAACCCTGGGACGGACCCACAAGTCGTTCCACCACGCTCCACGTCGTGGGCATCGGCGTGCTCCCGATCGGTGACGGCCGGGTCGGCATCGGCGCCTCGATGACCCTCGACGGACTTCGACTTGCCCTCGGGCCCACGAGCTCACCCGCTCTCCTCCGCCTCGTCGACCACGCGGCCCCGACTGTGCTCACCAGTGCTGTCCAGGACGAGCTCGGTGGTGACGTCACGCCGGCTGCAGTTGCCGCGATGTCGTCGGAGGAGCTGGTAGAGCATCTAGTGCCTAGATTCGAGGCCCAGATCCTCGTCTTGGATGCACACGGGCCTGACAAGGCGGTCGAGAGGGCGGTCGCGGCGTCCGCAGGAACGCTCTCCCAGGAGGACCTGTATCAGGATCCGACACCGGAGAGCATCATCAATCTGGACCTGAGTCAAGCAACCCGCATACCTGTTGCCTTCGGCGGCCTGATGGCACTGATCGGGGTAGCGGTGATCGCGGTGCTCCTCACAACGGGCGGCCGTCTGCGCCGGGAGGAGCTGGCGATCCTTCGAGCTCTCGGCTTCGGCTCTCGCCACGTGCGATGGGCACTCGCCGCGCAAGCCCTCACCACCGTCATCGCCGCGTCGGTCCTCGCTCCGGTCGGCATCCTGGCCGGTCGATCAGCGTGGCTCTCGTATGCCGCTGGGCTCGGCGTCGCGCCGGAGGCGAGCGTGTCCTCCTGGGGGATCGCCGCATGCATCAGCGCGTTGCTCGCCGTCTCGCTCTTCGTCGGCGCGCTCGTCGCTCAAGTCCACACCCGCGGCCGATTGGTCGCTCTCCTCCGACCGGCCGAGTAGGAGAAGGCCATGAACGCGATCCGGATGCTCCTGCGCACGACCTGGCGTCGGCACCTGCGTGCATCGTTGTTCCTCGCAATGTTGGGCGGGCTGGCGGCCGGTGTGGTGGGTGCATCGTTCCAAGCCGCCGACCGGGCCGCCACCACCCTTCCGCGCTATGAGCGGGAGAGCCGGGTCTACGACCTGATCGTCTTCGGCTGCCCGCCCGGGGTGAACCCGGAGGAGCTGGACGGCCAGGCCGACTTCCAGCGGTTCTGCCTCAACGCGCGGGTGGCTGAGCGGCTCCGCGGAGTGTTGGCTCACCTGCCAGGCGTCGAGCGGACGGCCGTGACATCGACCATGGTGGTCGGGCTGCTGGATCCGAGGGTCTCGAACCACTGGGGCCGCCTCACGCTGCTGGCCGGGACAGTCACCCCTGGCGCCAGTGCCCTCCCGGGCCGGCCGATCCTCCTCGAAGGTCGCCTTCCCGACCCGAGCGCACCCGACGAGATCATGCTGAGCGAGAGCGCGGCAGCGGCAACCGGGCTGCACGCCGGTACGCGGGTTCGGATGGCCGGTTGGCCCCAGGAGCACCTCGACGCCGCCATCGATGGGGCGCTGCCCCCCGAGACCACCCCGTTCACCTCGACCGTCGTCGGTGTCGCCCGCTCCCTCGATGACGTGCAGGCCAGCGGGACGGGGAGCCTGTCCGACAGCAACATCCCCGGAAACCTGAACGTCTACGCGGGCGCGGGCTGGGTCCGCGCCCACAGCACCGGCTTGTCCGGCTACGGGGCAGGCGTCCTCGTGCGCCTGCACGACGCTGCGGCAACGGACGTGGCCGCCTTCGAGGCGCTCCTGAACAAGGCGCCGGAGGGGTGGTTCACCAGCCCAGACCGAGTGCTGGACGCCGACGTGTCCTCCGTTCGGCGGGTGATCGACCTCGAGCGGCGAGCCGTGCTCGTGTTCGCCGTCATCGCCATCGTCGCCGCCGTGGCGTTCGTCGGCCTGACCGCGGCACGACAGCTCCGACGAGAGGCCGAGGCCAGCCCGCAGCTGTCGGCGCTGGGCATGACCCGTCGCGAGCAGCAGACGCTGAACGCGCTGCGGGGGCTGACCGTCGGCGCGCTGGCGTCCGTGGCCGCGGTGCTCAGCATGCTGGCGCTGTCGAGCTTTGGGCCCGTCGGGCTGGCGCGGCGCTTGGAGTTCGACCTCGGCCCTCGACTCGATCCGGGGGTGGCCAGTGCCACCGCCGCCGTCGTGCTCGTGATGTTCCTGCTGATCAGTCTTGTCGCTCCGAGCAGCGGGCTGGCAACGGAGCGCCGTCGCCCGCTGAGCCGACGCTCGCGCCTCGCCCCGGCCCTGGGGGAGCTCGGTCCCGTGCCGGCGGTGGCGACCACCATCGCTCGCGGCAGGTCGTCCCGAGTGGCGGTCCTGGTCACGGCGGCGGCCCTGGCGGCGGGCGTAGCCGCGGGTGGGCTCGTTGCCAGCTACGACGCCCTGCTCCGCGTGCCACAGCGCTACGGGGCCAGCTGGGATGTCGTGGTGGGCCAGTACTCCGAGCAGGCCTCGCTCGACGAAGGCATCGCGGCCTTGCGGGCCAACTCGTCGGTGCGCGGCGCGGCCGGGTTCTACGAGTCGTCGGACACCGGCAAGGTAGACCACACCCCCACGCTCGTCCTCGCCATGGCGGACTACGTCGGTCACCTCGACCCCGTCATGGCGCGAGGCAGCCCACCGGCCACCGACGGCGAGGCGGCGTTGGGTCGAGAGACCGCTCGGTTGATCGGCAAGGACATCGGCGACGAGATCTCGCTGGTCTCTGACACGGACGTCACCGTGCGCCTCCGTGTCGTCGGGATCATGGTCGTCAACGACCCGATCGCTCCCCAGGCGCGCGCCGGCAACGGGGTGTTCGTGCGCCCAGGCACCTTCTTCAAGGTCTCCGGACCAGGGTCCGTGGCGCAGTCGATCGTCGTGCGCCTCGACCCCCGCGCTCCGCGGCAGGCGGCAATCGAGTCGGTCCGCCGTGACTTCCCCGGGTCGATCCGTGAGGCGCTCCCGCAGGTGGATGCGCTCAACCTGGGTCGCCTCCGCTCGGTCCCCTGGCTCATCGCCGGGCTGGTCGGACTCCTCGCCACGGCCACACTCATCCACGCGCTGGTCACGATGCTGGCTCGCAATCGTACGACGCTGGCCGTGATGGCCGCGCTCGGCCTGACCCGCCGTCAGCGCCGGGCCATCGGGCTGTACGCGTGTGGAGCACTGGTGATGGCCGGTGTCGCGCTCGGCGTCCCCCTCGGGCTCGTCCTGGCCGCTCGCCTCTGGGGCGCGGTCGCGAACGGCATCGACGTGCCCAGCGCGTCGGTGCTGGCGTGGTCGACACCCATCGCCGCGTCGCTCGGGGCACTGGGCATCACGGCGATCGTCGTGCTGGCCGCCAACCGCACAACCCGGGTGACGCCGAGCGGGCAGCTGCGGGTCGAGTGATCGACGTTCGGTCCCGGACGCGACGAAGGGGCCCGTTGAGGCCCCTTCGTCGTGCGACTCGTGCTGACTACAGCTGCATCGACTTGGTCTCGAGGAACTCCTCGAAGCCGTGTGTGCCGTACTCGCGGCCGTAGCCCGACTGCTTGTAGCCACCGAAGGGAGCGTTGGGGTTGAAGGCCCCACCGTTCACCTCGATCTGGCCGGTGCGGATCTGTCGAGCCACGTTCTTGGCCCTCTCGGGTTCTCCCCACACCCCGCCGGAGAGGCCGTAGGGCGAGTCGTTGGCGATGCGCACGGCATCAGCCTCGGTGTCGTACGGCAGGATCGACAGCACCGGGCCGAAGATCTCCTCCTGGGCGATGGTCATGTCGTTGCGCACCTCGGAGAACACCGTGGGCTTCACGTAGTAGCCCTGCTCGAGGCCCTCGGGCTTGCCGGTGCCTCCCGTGACGAGCTTGGCGCCCTCGTCGATGCCCTTCTGGATGTAGCCGTTGACCCGATCGACCTGGGCCTGGCTCGAGAGCGGGCCGAGCATGGCGAAGTCGGCGAACGGGTCCTGCGGCTGGAACTTGGTCTCGACCTCGTCGGCCGCGAAGCGCTCGGCGTCGGCCAGGCGGCCGGCGGGCACGAGCATGCGGGTGAGGGCGGTGCAGGTCTGGCCGGAGTTGAGGTACGCCTTGCCGACGCCGTCGCGCACGGCCTTCTCGAAGGTCTCGTCGTCGAGGTCGTCGAGCAGGATGTTCGCGGACTTGCCGCCGAGCTCGAGGGCCACGCGCTTGAGGGTGTCGCTGGCGGCGGCGGCCACGGCCTTGCCGGCGCGGGTGGAGCCGGTGAAGGACACCATGTCCACCTGCGGGTGACGGGCGATGGCCTCGCCTACCTCGGCACCGGTGCCGGTGACGAGGTTGAACACGCCGGCCGGCACGCCGGCGTCGTTGATGACCTCGGCCAGGATGTAGGCGTCGAGCGGAGCGACCTCGCTCGGCTTGAGCACCACCGTGCAGCCGGCCGCCATCG
>JBKJSO010000178.1:0-9606 GCA_046595835.1 Acidimicrobiales bacterium
CCTCGACTACCTGTTCATCGACATGCCGCCCGGTACCGGCGACGTGCAGATGGGCGTGGCCAAGCTCCTGCCCCGAGCGGAGGTGCTGGTGGTGACCACCCCGGCCCGGGCTGCCCAGAAGGTGGCCAGTCGGGCCGTGTCGATGGCCCGCAAGAGCTTCCTGCGGGTGGCTGGCGTCATCGAGAACATGAGCGCCTTCACCTGCGAGCACGGCACCACCTATGCCCTCTTCGGCGAAGGCGGGGGCGCGGAGCTGGCGGCCGACGCAGGGGTGCCGCTGCTCGGTCAGGTGCCGCTCGAGGCCTCGGTGGCCACCGGCGGCGACATCGGTGAGCCGGTGGTGCTCGGCGACGGACCCGCTGCGGCTGCCTTCCGTGCGATCGCCGATCGGATCCTCACCGAGGCCATCCCACCGGTGGAGATGGCGGGGTGCTCAGCGCGCATGCTCGACGCCGCCGTCGCAGCCCTCGATGCGCAGGACGCCGTCGACCGCGTCACCTGACCGCGTCACCTGAGCGTCAGACGGCGCTCCACTCGCCATCGAGTGCATCGCCCTTGGCCTTGCCGTCCTCCACCAGCTTGCGCAGGTGCGCCCAGACGGAGAACCCGGCCATCAGGTGGAGCTCCTCGGGGACGTCGGCGTAGAGCTCCTTCACGATCGGCTCGATGGTGATCGTTCCGGCCCGCTCGAGGGCGCCCAGCACCTGCGCCTCTCGGGCCAGGCGATGGGTGACGTACTCCTCGATCTTGGCGGCGGGCTTCTCGATGAGGTGCCCGTGGCCCGGCGCGATCGACCGCAGCCGCGGGCGCAGGGCCGTGAGCCGGTCGAGCGATCGCAGGTACGCACCCATGTCGCCGTCGGGCGGGGCCACCACCACGGTGGAGCCCTCCATGATGTGGTCGCCGGAGAACAGCATGCGTTCCTGCTCGAGCAGGAAGCAGAGGTGGTTCGAGGCGTGGCCAGGGGTGTGGATGGCCCGCAGCACGAACTCGGTGGCCTCGATGACGTCTCGGTCGGCCATGGGCCGGTCGATCTCGAGGCCGTCACGGGCATCGAAGGCGAGCACCTCGGCGCCGGTGCGCTCCTTGAGGCCGGCCACGCCGGGCGCGTGGTCCTCGTGCGTGTGGGTGCACACGATCCAACGGATGCGGTCACCGCCGCAGCCCGCGATCGCATCCAGGTGCGACTCGATGTCGGGGCCAGGGTCCACGACGACGATCTCGTCGATGCCGACGAGGTAGGTGTTGGTGCCCGGGCCCGTCATCATCGAGGGGTTGGGGGCGACGATCCGGCGGACCAGCGGGCTGAGGGCACTGGCCACGCCGTGCACGATGGGTCGTGGGGCGTTGGCCTCTTGCTCGTCGGTGGCGGCGTCGCTCATGTGGATCCTCCTGGGGCGCCCGCCCGGGTGAGGTGGTGGCAGGCGGTCATGGTGTGAGGCCGGACCGCCCAGGTGGTGTGGGCGGGTCCTCCCATCCCTCGACGTCCCAGATCTCGTCGTGTAGGTCAGCGCCCGGCGCCGGTCGGCCCATCCCCGCCACGACGCGGATGACGCCGCCGCCCGAGCGGATCCTTCGCAGCAGGGCCCGACGGGCAAGCGCGCGCGTGGGCGGCAAGAGCAGCAAGATGGCCAGGCAGTCCGACAGGAAGCCCGGGGTGATCATCAGCGCGCCGGCGAACAGCACGAGCCCGCCGTCGATCAGCTCCGCGGAGGGCACTCGGCCCTCTCGAACCGTGCGCTGCAGGCGGTTGAGCACGCCCATCCCGGCGGCCTTGGTGAGCCAGGCGCCGAGGATGCTGATCGCGATCAGCAAGAGGATCGTGTTGGGTGCTCCGATGCCGTGGGCCACCTGGATGATTACGTAGAGCTCGGCGATCGGCACCACCAGGAACAGCAGCGCGAGGAGACCGATCATCGAGCCAGCCTACCGTCGGGCTACCGTTCCTCCCGATGGCGACCGAGGAGGCAGCTGGGGCCGCCGTACATGCCCGCCGGGAGGAACCCCGAGAGCGGTTCTGGAAGCGGATCGTCCCCACGACCGCTCTGGGCCTGGCCAGCCTGCTCTTCCTCATGAGCATCGCGTCGGCCTTCACCGGTGCGGTCCTCTACGCGTTCTACGAGTACCGCTTGGGCAAGACCGAACACCGCGTCGACGCGTTCAAGGCCGGCTTCGAGGACAAGGTCTCCGAGGCCGTCGGACGCATCGACGCGGAGCGCGACACGGCGGTGGGCGCGGTGCAGAGCCAGCTCGACGATCTCGAGAAGTTCGCCGCCAGCGGCGAGACGCTGAGCACCCTGCTGGAGAAGGCGGCGCCGTCGGTCTGGTTCGTGTCGACGCTCGACGAGGCTGGGCAACCCTCGGTGGGGTCAGCGTTCGTCGTCTTCTCGGATGGCAAGCAGTCGTTCCTCCTTGCGTCGTTCAACACGGTGCGGGCAGCCACCCAGAAGCCGGCACCGAAGATCACTGTTCGCAAGGGCGGAGACGAGTTCGCCGTCGCGCTGACATCGTGGGATCCGGGCCACGACCTGGCGCTCCTCACGCTCGACCGTCCCAACCTCCCGGCGCTCAAGTGGGCGCCGACCGATCCGGCGGTGCACGTCGGCGACCGCGTGTTCGTGGTGTCGGGCCTCGGTGCCTCGGGAGGCTCGATCAGCCAGGGCTTCGTCGCAGACGTCTCGGCTGATGGCATCCAGCACGACTCGCCGATCGGCGCCGCGTTCCAGGGCGGGCCACTGCTCAACTCCGCCGGCGAGGTGCTCGCGGTGGCCAGCCGTGCGTACTCCCCGCTCGGGTTCGCACCGGAGGCCGTGTTCTTCGGTGTACCGATCAGGACCTCGTGCACCCAGGTGATCCGCTGCCCCGATCCGAACACCCAGCCCGGCTGACGCCCCTCAGTCGAACGCCCCTCAGTTGAGGATGCTCAGTTGAGGATGCCCCCCGAGGTGGTGCTGGTGCTGCCGTCGGGCTCGCTGGTGGAGGTGGTCGAGTTGGAGGGCGACGTCGTCGTGGTGGTCGGGGCATCGGCCTGTGGCTTGCCGGGATCCTCGACGTAGGTCCCGCCTTCGGGGTCTCCGCTGGGGTACATCTGCTTGCCGGGCTCGAAGCCGTGGCGGGCCCGGATCCTGCCGGCATCGGGCACGGCCTGGATCGGCGCTGGCTGGCTGAACTCGGTGATCGGCACCCCCTGGAGCGCCCGCTTCATGTACGCCTGCCAGATGCGAGCAGGGTGCGTGCCGCCGGTGAGCTTGGCGACGCCCTTGATGCGAAGCAGCTCCTTGGTGGTCTCCTTCGTCTTGTTCTCGTAGCCGATCCACACGGAGGTCGACAGGGTGGGCGTGTAGCCGACGAACCAGGCGTCACGGTTGTTCTGCGTGGTGCCGGTCTTGCCGGCGGCGGGACGGTCGATGCCCTTGCCCGCGGCGGTGCCGTTGATGAGCACCCCGCGCAGGATGTCGGTGACGTTGTCGGCGACATCCTGCGCCAGAACCCTCGTGGTGACCGGCTTCGAGTTGTCGATGATGATCTTGCCGTCCTTGTCGGTGACGCGCAGCACCGGTGTGGGCTCGGCCCGCATGCCCCGCGCCGCGAACACGCCGTAGGCCGATGCCATGTCGAGCGGCGACACCGACTCGGCCCCGAGGGCCACACTCGCGCAGTGGACCGACGGGTCGTAGTCACGCACGCTGGAGAGCCCCATCGTCTTGGCCAACGCCATCGCCTTGTCGACGCCGACATCGAGGATGAGCCGGGTGAAGACGGTGTTCACGGACTTCCACGTGGCGGTTCGCAGGTCGAGGTTGCCGTACCCCGAGCCTTCGTAGTTCTGGAGGACCGTGCCGGGGGAGTGGCACGCCTGGGACACGTCGTGGGGACGGCCGGAGTAGATGGCGTCGGGGGTGATGCCCGAAGCCAGTGCCTCGGCCAGCACGAACGGCTTGAACGCGGAGCCGGGTTGCCGACCTGAACCGCCGCCGCCCACACCGCCGCTGCTCGTCTTGCCGAGGGCGTAGTTCACTCGGTCGACCGAGAAGTCGCGGCCAGACACGAACGCCCGCACGTAGCCGGTGGGCGGCTCGACGGACACGAGCGAGGTGCGCAGGTCGGGGGCCGTGCCGTTGAGGAAGTCCGCCACCTGCTGGCGGCCTGCCGCCTGGGCGTCGGGGTCGAGGGTCGTCTCGACGTGCAACCCCCCCTGGTAGATCTGGTCGATCCCGCCGGGAAGGTGCGCCTCGAGCCACCGGAACACGTAGTCCGTGAAGTACGGGTCACTGGACTGCTGGGTCTCAGCGGGGAACACGATGGTGGCCGGGCCCGGGGGAGGTCCGTTCACGGCCAGCCAGACGGGCGCCGCTACCACGAGATCGTGCTCGGCCTGGTCGATCATCCCCTGCTTGAGCATCGCGTCGAGCACACCCACCCGCCGGATCTCCGCGGCGGCTGGATCGACACGGGGGCTGAAGCGACTCGGGGCAGGGATGAGGCCGGCGAGCAGAGCGGACTCGGACAGGCTGAGCTGGCTGACCGGCTTGCGAAAGTAGGTCTCCGCCGCGGCGCCGGCACCGTAGGCGCCCTCCCCAAGGTAGATGATCGACAGGTACTCGAAGAGGATGTCCTCCTTGGCCATCTGGCGATCGAGCTGGCTGGCCAGCACGGCCTCGCGGATCTTGCGACTGATCGAGCGCTCGTTACCGGTCAGCGTGTTCTTGACGAGCTGCTGCGTGATCGTGGAGCCACCCTGGGCGGCGCCTCGGTTGCGGATGTCGGCCACGACGGCGCGCAGCGTGCCCTGCACGTCAACGCCTCCATGTGAGTAGAAGCGGCGGTCCTCAGCGGCGATCACCGCCTGCTTGAGCACCTCGGGCATGTCCTGAGGACGCACGGGGATGCTGGTCTCGAACTGCTTGAACGTGCCGATCTCCGTCCCGGCTGCGTCGAAGATCCGACTGATCTGGCTCGGCGCCGGCGGGGTGCGGTCGGGCAGGTTGGCCGGGAGCGGCAGGAAGAGGTTGGCCGCCAGGACGACTCCGGTAGAGGCGACAGGGGTGACCACTGCCACCAGCACCACGGCGGCGATGAGCTTCAGGACGCGGCGCATGCGGCGGTCATTCTCGCCCAGATGCGCTGTTGCTGTCGCGCGCTCGCTCCTGTGAGCGAACCGCGCGGCTGGCGGCCTGGCGACCCGCCGTGCTCAGTTGGAGCGGGCGCCGTGCTGCTTGCGCTCGGCCTCGTTGAGGCCGCCCCAGATGCCGTGAGGCTCGCGGATGCGTATGGCGTAGCTCAGGCAGGGCTGGCGCACCGGGCAGGTGGCACAGATGCCCTTGGCCCGGTTCTCGCGCTCGAGCTTCTCTTCCTTGCGCTC
Source organism: Acidimicrobiales bacterium (assembly GCA_046595835.1). Taxonomy (GTDB): domain Bacteria; phylum Actinomycetota; class Acidimicrobiia; order Acidimicrobiales; family VFJN01; genus VFJN01. The sequence goes on from JBKJSO010000178.1 coordinate 5,363, forward strand.
GAAGTGGGACGGGGGGAAGAACACCTCCGCCTGCGGGCCACGGCAGGCCGCCTTCATCTGCCAGGCCTCGTCGACACGCTGTGCGCTCACAGACATCCCCCTTTCGGCGGCGACCCTACAGCTCGCTCTTTCGCTGAAACAAGGGTCAACTTTCGCGAGCACGTTGGCGATTGGCGCGAACTCCCGCAGGTCAGAGGGGGTGCCGTCGAGCTGTGCCGCCCCGCGGCGCGCTCCATGCCGGGTGGCGAACACCGGCAAATCCAGTCAAAGAGGCAGCCCTCAATGCGCGGTGCGGGACTCGCGGTAGTCCGCGGCGGCGCCGTCGATCGGCTCGACCTCGAGCAGCAGCCCATCGATGGACACGACCCGAACCTGCTGGCCCGCCTCGATGGGTGTGGCTCGGTTGGTGCGGGCCCGCCAGGGGGCGTCCCGGACGGTCACGATGCCGTCGGGGGACACCGTGCCGAGCGCCACCCCCACCTCGCCGACCATCCACTCCCGACCGATCGTGGGCGTGGAGAACCGGGTGCGCACCATCGCCGGCATCCCCGCCACCATGGCCAGCGTCATGCCGGCAACCGCGATCAGCAACGTGATCCAAGACAGCGAGATGCCATCGAAGATCACGAGCGACCCCACGATGAACGACCCGGTGGCGATGGCGCTCCACGCCCGCGGCACTCCGGTCTGCACGTCGATGCCGTAGCCGAGGAGCGCGAGCAGGAGCAGCCCGATCCCGACCGGGTTGGTGGGCAGGGCGGCGAACCCGTACGAGCCCAAGACGAGCGCCCCAGCGCCGACCATGCCGGCCACGCCGACGCCGGCGGTGAACAGCTCGAAGAGGATGAGCGCGAGCCCGATCACGAAGAGCAGGTAGGCCACTGGCGGGCTGGCGACCGTGTGCATGAGCTGGCCGCCGAGGGGGAGCTGGGCGAAGCGGGCTTGGGTGACCGGCTGTCGGTGTCGGTCGTTGCCTGCGCCCACGACCTTGCTCTGCACGCCATCGAGACCGAGGATGAACTCTCCGATGGTGGGGGCGGCGTTGTCGACGAGGTGGAGCTCGACGGCCGTGTCGGCACCCACCGTGTCGCCCACCGCCGCACCCCCGCGGAGCGAGCGCTCACCGAGCAGCGAGCTGGTGATCTGCACCCGGCTCTTGGGGGCCACCCCCACGGTGCGGGCTGCGGCGAGCACCTCCGTGGTGCCGCCCCTCGCCGCGCTCCCGGACGGCCCGACCCACACGTCGACCGGGACCTTGGAGTCCCTGACACGTGCGACGAGCTCGGCGAGGCGGCCATCGGCGACGACCGCGCCGGTGCTGTTCAGCTGCAGGACGAGCGCGATCGCGCCCTGGTCCTCGGCCGTGGCGATCTGCGTCTCGATGAAGTCCACGAGGACGCGGTCGAGCAGTCCGCTGACCTCGATGACCGACACGTAGCCAGGGGCGGCGGCCGGGGCGACGTCCTGGGCGGGTCCGGCCTCGGCCGGGCTGGCCACGACCAGCGCGAGCGCGGCCAGGTGTGCGAGCACGAGGGCCAGCCTGGATAGCCTCTGGCCCGTCCGACGATGGGTCGGTTCGGTCGGGGAGGCCCCGACCAGGAAGGTTGATTCTGGATCCCGCACGCTTCTTTGCTGCATCTCGGCTGGTCATCGTTGCCGGGAAGGGCGGTGTGGGCAAAACGGTGGTGAGCGCCACGTTGGCCCGCGCTGCGGCGCGCGCGGGCCTGTCGGCCCTCGTGATCGAGGTGGAGGGGAAGTCTGGGCTGGCCTCGATGTACGGCCAGGGCCAGCTCGACTACGACGAGGCGACCCTGTCGGCTGGCGGTGGTCCGGCTGGCGAAGGCGAGGTCCGGGCTCGCACGCTCACGCCCGACGAGGCCTTGCTCGACTACCTGCGCGATCACGGCCTGTCGCGCATCTCCAAGCGCCTCGTCTCCTCGGGAGCGCTCGACGTGGTGTCGACAGCGGCGCCCGGCATCAGGGACATCCTCGTTCTCGGCAAGGTGAAGCAGCTCGAGCGAGCCGGCGACGCCGACCTCCTCATCCTGGACGCCCCCGCGGCCGGGCACGCCATCACGTTCCTCCAGGCGGCCAGGGCGCTGCTGGACACCGTGCGCGTCGGACCGATCAACGCGCAGGCCAAGGAGGTGCTGGAGATGCTCACCGACCACCGGCGCTGCCGGGTGATGCTCGTCACGCTGCCCGAGGAGACCCCGGTGAACGAGCTGGTCGATACGGCCTTCAGCCTCGAGGATCGCGTGGGCGTGGGCCTGGGTCCGGTCGTCGTCAACGGGCTCTACGACCCGATCTCGGGGGTCGACTCGGAGCCGGTGGCGGCGGCGGCCGACGCGGGCACGACGTTGCGCGATGGGGAGGCCGCGGTGCTGACCGCCGCCGCCACCTTCCGCGCCGACCGCACCGAGCTGCAGGTCGAGCAGGTGGCTCGCCTGGCGGAGCAGCTGCCGCTCGAGCAGATCCGTCTGCCGTTCGTGTTCACCACGGAGATCGGCCCGGACGAGCTCGAGCTCCTCGCCGATCGGTTCCTGGCCGAGGTCGAGCGCCTGCCGGAGGTCGTGTGATGGCCGCGCCGACCGCTCCGACGCTGCGGGATCTCGTGCTGGAGCGGCGCATCCTCGTGTGCTGCGGTTCCGGCGGCGTGGGCAAGACGACCACGGCGGCGGTGCTCGCGCTCGAGGCGGCCAAGGCGGGGCGACGGGCTGTGGTCGTCACGATCGATCCCGCCAAGCGCCTCGCCGATGCGCTTGGCCTCGAGGGGCTCACGGGCACGCCGAGCAAGATCGAGGGTGAGTGGTCGGGGGAGCTCTGGGCCCTCATGCTCGACACGAAGAGCACCTTCGACGACCTCGTCGTGGCCAACGCGTCATCGCCCGAGCAGGGCCAGCGGATCCTGCAGAACCGCTTCTACCGGAACATCTCCGGAGCGCTCTCGGGCACCCAGGAGTACATGGCAATGGAGAAGGTCTACGAGCTGCACCAGCGCACCGACTTCGATCTGGTGGTCGTCGACACACCCCCCACTCGCAACGCCCTCGACTTCATCGACGCTCCCCGTCGGCTGTCTCGGTTCCTCGACCACCGCCTGTTCCGGATGATCACCTCACCGGGGCGCGGCATCGCCAAGGCCGTGAACGTGGCCGCTCAGGCCTTCCTTCGCACCGTGGCCAAGGTGGTGGGAGCGGAGGTGATCGACGACGCGGTGGCCTTCTTCCAAGCGTTCGAGGGGATGGAGGAGGGGTTCCGGCAGCGGGCCGACGCGGTGCTGGGGCTGCTCTCCGACGACGACACGGCCTTCGTGTTGGTGGCCTCGCCGCGGCGCGACACCATCGAGGAGGCCCGCTACTTCGCCGAGAAGCTGGCCGAGGCCGACATCTCCGTGCGGGCGCTGATCATCAATCGCATGCACCCGTCGTTCGCCCCCGGCCTCGCAGAGGCCACCCGGGAGCGGGCCCGCACGCTCGACGGTACCGACCTCGGTGGCCTCTACCGGAACCTGGCCGACTTCCAGCTCGTGGCGTCACGCGAGGAGGAGCACTTGGCCGGCCTCGCGGAGGCGGTGGCCCCCGCCCCAGTGGTGCGCGTCCCGTTCCTCAGCACCGACGTCCACGACCTCGATGGTCTCGCGGAGGTGGCCGCCTACCTGCTCTGACCACGTCTGTGACCGCCGCCCACCTGCGCTGACCTCGGTTGGTTCGGGGTCTGTCAGACGGGGCGGGCGTCGGCGAGAGCGGCGGCAGCGTCGTCGACGGTCTCGGTGACGGTGACGATCCGGTCGAAGCCGGTGGTGTGCAGAAGGCGGGTGAGGGTAGGTCGACTGCAGGCCACGGCGACGTCGCCGCCCGCCTCCCGCGCCCGACGGATGCCCCCGATGAGGGCGCCGAGGCCAGCCGAGTCCATGAACGGCACGCCGGACAGGTCGATCACGAGGTGGGCGCTGGCCGCCAGGCCTCCCAACGCGTCTCGGAACTGGCTGACCGTGTACGCGTCGAGCTCCCCGACGGGCCGGCACAGCGTGTAGCCATTGGCGTCTTCCACCTCGATGTCGAGCACGCGTCCTCCAGGGGGCGGTTGTCGGCGTCGCGGCGATGGTAGCCACGTGAGCGGCGGTCGGATGGAGCCGGTTCCGCGGCACCCACTAGCGTGCCGGCCGTGACCGAGGTGCTGATCGCCACTGATGCCGATGCGGTGTTCGACGAGGTCGAGGCCGCCCTCGCCGACGAGTCGAC
>JBKJSO010000192.1:0-7078 GCA_046595835.1 Acidimicrobiales bacterium
GGCGGGTGCTCGATCGTGATGGACCGCATCGACGCCGAGGGTGTGGCCGAGTGGATCCGCGCCGAGCGGGTCACCACCTGGAACGGGCCCCCGGCGCTGCTGCACAGCCTGGCCACCAACGATGCCGTCGCGCCCGGCGACCTCGCTTCGCTCACCGAGGTGTGGACGGGCGGCGCCGATTGCCCCGAGGCCATCCGCTCGATGTTCGAGGCCAAGTTCGGGCTGCCGGTGCTTGCCACCTACGGGCTCAGCGAGGCACCGACCGTCGTGGCGATCGACCGGCGGGGTGGGCCGCACGTGGCCGGCTCGTCGGGGCGACCGCTCCCGCATCTGGCGGTGCGCATCGCCGGCTCCGACGGCACGACGCTGCCGCCCGGGGAGACCGGCGAGGTCTGCGTCGGTCCCGCTGATGACCGCTACCACCTGATGCTGGGCTACTGGGAGCGACCCGATGCGACCGCCGAGACCCTGGCGGGGGGCGAGCTGCACACCGGCGACCTCGGCTTCCTCGACGACTCGGGCAACCTCCATGTGCGCGACCGCAAGAGCCTCGTCATCATCCGCGGCGGTGCCAACGTGTACCCGGCCGAGGTGGAGCGGGTGCTGCTCGAGGCGCCCGGCTTGGTCGCCTGCGCGGTGCTCGGCGTGCCCGACGAGCGGCTCGGCGAGCGGGTGGTGGCGGTGGTCGAGACAGCGGGCGGATCGGCGTTCGACGAGGGCGCCGTGCGGGCCCACTGCCTCGCCAACCTGGCCAAGTACAAGGTGCCGGAGCGCTTTGCGGTGGTCGCTGCGCTGCCCCGCAACGCCATGGGCAAGATCGTGCGCAAGGACCTGCCGGGCCTGCTCTGACCGCCACCTGCACGGGCGACATCCGGGCCGACCCCATCACCGTTCTCGGGCGGAAATTCGGGCCTGCTGCCCAAAAGATCGCCCGAGAACGCCGATCAGACGGAGCGGAGCGTGCCGCCGTCGGCCTCGAGGGTGGCGCCGCTGATCCAGCTGGCCTGTTCGGAGGCGAGGAACACGACCGCCGCTGCGATCTCCTCGGGTCGACCGAAGCGACCCGCGGCCACGCCATGCTTGGCGAGCATGCGGGCCATGACGTCCTCGACGCTGGTGTCGGCTCGCTCGGCGCTGGCCAGCGCGTTCGCCTCCACCAGCTCGGTGATCGTCACGCCAGGCACCACGCAGCTGCTGAGCACGCCGTCGGCCGCGAAGGCTCGTGACAGTGACGTCGACAGGTTGAGCAGCGCCGCCTTGGCCGCGGCATAGGGAGCGAACAGCGGGTCGGGCTCGCGGCCGCTCACGGAGGCGACGTGCACCATGCGACCCCAGCCGGCAGCGCGCATCACCGGCGCGCACGCCACCGCCAGGCGGGCGGCGGAGAGGAAGTTCAGCTCGAGGCCGGCCTGCCAGTCGTGGGCGGTGAGCTCGGCCAGGGCCTTGGGGGCGGCGCCACCCGCGTTGTTCACGAGGACGTCGAGCCGGCCGAAGGCGCGCTGGCACTCGGTCACGATCTGGTCGGCGGCCGCGGGGTCGGTCACGTCGACGCGCATCGCCACGGCCGAACCACCCGCCGCGCCGACCTGCGCCACGACGGTCGCCAGCGCATCGGCATCACGGGCGCACAGCAGCACCGCGCACCCCTCGGCAGCCAGCCCGAGCGCCACGTGGCGGCCGATGCCTCGGCTGGCGCCGGTGACGATCGCCGCCCGGTCCCGCAGCCCAAGGTCCACGGCGGCAGAGTAGTGGGGCGAGCCCGATGCGGATGAGCGGTGTGGACCGCGGCCGTAGGGTGTCACGGGTGCGGGGACGACGCGTTGCTATGGCCGCTGCCGTGGCCACGGTGCTCTGGCTGGCGACGCTTGGCGGGACCAGCGTTGGCGCGCACTCGGCGGACGATGCCTGCTCCCGCTTCGGGCGGGTGGAGACGACCGGCTCGGTGGTCAACCCGGGGCTCACCGAGATCTCCGGGGTGGTCGCCAGCGGGCGGCACGACGGGGTGCTCTGGACGCACAACGACTCGGGGGGCGGCCCCGAGGTGTTCGCCCTCGGTGAGCACGGCGCCGACCTCGGCACCTTCACCGTCACGGGGGCCTCGGCGACCGACTGGGAGGACATCGCTCGGGGTCCCGGCCCCGACCGGGCGGCCTCGTACCTCTACATCGGCGACATCGGCGACAACGGGCTGCGCCGAGACCACGTGACGATCTACCGGGTGGCCGAGCCGTCGGCACGGCCGGTCAGCGGTGGCACGCTGCGGGGCGTCGAGACGATCACGCTGCGGTACCCCGGCGGTCCCGCCGACGCCGAAGCCCTGCTCGTCGACCCGGTCACCGGCGATCTCCTCGTCATCACCAAGAGCTGGGTCGGTCGCTCGACCGTGCTGCGGGCGCCCGCCCCCTCGCTGACCAGCGGTGCCCGCATCACGATGCTCGACGAGGGGACCCTCCAGATCTCGCCGCCCTCGGGACTGCCCGCCGGGCTGCCGGGCACGGCGGTGACGGGGGCCGACATCTCCGCCGATGGCTCGCTGATCCTCGTCCGCACGTACCGGCAGGTGCTCGCCTTCACGAGAGCCGAGGGTCAGACGGTGCCTGACGCGCTGACCCACGGTCACCCGTGTGCCGCGCCCCAGGCCGAGGAGAAGCAGGGGGAGGCAGTGGCGCTGACGCGCGGCGAGGCGGCCTACGTGACCATCAGCGAGGGCCTCGCGCAGGCGGTGCACCGGGCCGCGATCGGTCCACGCGCCGATGTCTCCACGACGGCAGCCCCGAACACCCCGCGGCCGAACCCCACCTCCAGCGGCGATGGTCGCGGCGGTGGCGATGGGGGCGGCGTGCCGGTGGCCGCGCTCGTTGGCGGGGCCTCGCTGGTGGTCGTGCTGGTCGCCTTCGTGGCGGCGGCGCGCACGCGGCGCCGGCGCACGGAGCCGACGGCCGGCGGCCGAAGCCGCTAGCGCCCGGGCAGCTCGGTGCGCCCGAGGGCGCGGGCGGCCTCGGGCACGAAGGGCTCCGGGGCGAAGGGCCCCTGCTCCACCGACCCCACGGCCACCTCGGGCAGCGACACGTTCGGCGAGAGCTGGTCGAGCCATGCGATCGCCTTGGCGACGTCGTCCACGTCGAGGGCGAGCATCGGGAAGTGCACGTCGTCGAGCATGGGCGTGGCCACCGGGCCGGTAGTGACCACGTGCACGGCGATGCCGTCGCGCTCCACCTCCTTGCCGAGCGCGGCGGCGAAGGCGTTGAGCCCGGCCTTGGACGCCGAGTAGGCGGCCTTGCCCGGCTGGGGAGCGTGGGCCGAGGACGACGACACGAACACCAGGCGCCCGCCCGGGGACATGGCCGGCAGCGCCGCGGCAGCCACGACGAACGCGGAGCGGAGGTTCGTGCGGATGACCGCGTCGAAGGTGTCGGCCGACTCCTTGCGCACGAACGTCCCGGCCATCACCCCGGCGGCGTGCACGAGCAAGTCGACCCGGCCCGCCGCGGCCACCACCGCCGCGAAGGCGGTCTCGTCGGCGCAGTCGCCAGCCACCCAGCGCGCCCCGATGCCCTCTGCGGCCTCGCGCAGCGGGCCCGCGCGTCGGGCCGTCAGCACCACGTCGTAGCCCTGCTCCGCGAGCAGCCGACCGGTGGCCAGACCGATGCCGCTGCTCCCCCCAGTGATGATCGCTACCCTCGGGCCGTCGTCCATGGGAGGAACCTACGTTGTACGAGCTCGCCGGGATCGACGTTCGGGCCGATGGCCCAGTGCGGGTCGTCACCCTCAACCGTCCCGAAACCCTGAACGCGTTCACCGAGGACTTCCACGCCACCTTCGTCGACCTGTGGACGCACATCGACGGCGACGACGACGTGCGGGCGGTGCTGCTCACCGGCGCGGGCAAGGCCTTCAGCGCGGGCGGCAGCTACGAGGACTTCGAGCATCGTCGGGTCGATCTCGCCGTGCGGCGCCGCAGCCTGCGCTTGGCTCGGCGCCTCGCGGACGAGATGCTCAACGTGGCCGTGCCGGTCGTCGCGGCGGTGAACGGCCCTGCGGTCGGTCTCGGCTGCACGGTCACCACGCTGTGCGACATCGTCTTCATGGCTGACACCGCCTTCCTCGCCGACACACACGTGGCGGTTGCGCTCGTGGCCGGCGACGGCGGCGCCGTCACCTGGCCCGCGATGACGAGCCTGCTGCGCGCGAAGCAGTACCTCCTCACGGGCGACCGGCTCTACGCCGCCGATGCCGTCACCCTCGGACTGGCCAACTTCGCGGTGCCCGCCGACCGCCTCATGGAGGAGGCGCTGGCCTTCGCCCACCGCCTGGCGGCCCAGCCACCCCAAGCCGTGCAGGAGACCAAGGCCATCCTGAACCAGCACCTCCGTGCCAACGCGGTCCGCGCCCTCGGCTATGGCCTGGCCACCGAGAGCCAGAGCCACGACATGCCCGAGTACGAGGCCGCCGCCGAGTCGCTCCGCCCCAAGTCCCCGCCCAGCGAGTAGCTAGCGGGGGAGGAGGCGCTTGAGCAGCTTGCCGGTGGGGAGCCGCGGGAGGTCGTCGACGAAGCGGACGGCGCGGGGGCACTTGAAGTGCGACAGGCGCGCCCGGCACCACTCGATGAGCTCGTCGGCGGTCGCCGTCGCCCCCGGTGAGAGCTGCACGTAGGCCGTCACCTGCTCGCCCATGTCGGGCTCGGGGGTGCCGATCACGGCCACGTCCGCCACGGCCGGGTGCATCACCAGCACGTCCTCGATCTCGCGGGGGTAGATGTTCACGCCGCCGCTGATGATCATGTTGGAGGCGCGATCGGTGAGGTAGAGGTAGCCGTCGTCGTCGACGCGGCCGACGTCGCCCAGCCAGCTCCACCCGCGCGGGTCCCACACGGCCTTCGTCTTCTCTGGGTCGCGGTGGTACTCGAACGTTCGGCTCGTCTCGAACCACACCTCGCCCTCCTCGCCGGCGGGTAGCTCCTCGCCGTTGTCGTCGAGGATGTGGATCGCGCCGGTCATCGACTTGCCCACCGACCCGGGGTGGGCCAGCCACTCCTCGGGCCCGATGTAGCAGAAGCCGGCTCCCTCGCTGCCGCTGTAGAACTCGTGCACGATCGGCCCCAGCCACTCCAGGCAGGCCCGCTTCACCTCGACGGGGCACGGCGCCGCGGCGTGCACCACCATCTGCAGGCTCGACAGGTCGAACCGGCACCGCTCCTCCTCGGTGAGCTTGAGCAGGCGGATCATGTGCGTGGGCACGAGCTGCACGTGGGTGACGCGGTGGCGCTCGATGGCAGCCAGCAGCTCGATCGGGTCGAAGCGCTCCATCACCACCGCGGTACCGCCGAGGCGCTGCGTACCGACCGTCCAGCCGGCGGGGGCCGCGTGATAGAGCGGCGCCGGGCTCAGGTAGACGGTGTCGGCCGTGAACCCGAAGAGGCCCGACAGCAGGCGGGTGACGAAGGAGACGACGCCGAGGTCGCCGTCGGCCAGCGGCGGGAGGATGCCCTTGGGCTGCCCGGTGGTGCCCGAGGAGTAGAACATCCAGCCGCCCTCGCACTCGTCGGGGACCGGTGCGACCGCGATGCCGGCGACGAGGTCCTCGTAGCGCTCGAAGCCGGGAAGGTCGCCGTCGACTGCGAGGCGGGTGGTGATGGCGCCGAGGTCGTCGACCATCGCCCGCACGACGTCGCTGAGGTGGGCCGTGGCTACGAGGGCGGTGGCGTCGCAGTCGGCCACGATGTAGCCGGCCTCGCCGGCGGCGAGATGCCAGTTGATCGGGGTGACGTAGAGGCCGATGCGGTTGGCCGCCCACACCACGTCGTAGAACTCCGGCTGGTTCTCGAGCAGCACGGCGAGGTGGTCGCCGCGGCGCAGGCCTCGCTCGCGCAGCACGAGAGCGAGCCGCACCGACGCCTCATCGATCTCGCGGTAGGTCCTCGTCGCTCCCGACGGATGCATCACGACCGCCGGCTTGCCCGGGGTGGAGCGGGCATGGGCGCCCAGGTGCTCGCCGGCGAGGTCGAACGCCATCAGCCGCGGGCGAGCACCCGCGCGGCGGCGCCGAGGAACTCCGCCATGCCCTCCTCGGAGAGCGGCAGCTTGCGAGCCGCGTCGATGGCCTTCTGCGCTGGGATGACGGGATGGTCGGAGGCGAACCAGACGCGCCCGCGGCCGCGGGAGGAGTCCATGAACTTCACCATGGCCGGGTCCATGTAGGTGGCGAGGTACGCAGAGGTCATGAGGTGGAGCTGGGGCCACTTGAGCATGTACTGGATGAGCAGCGCCTCGTAGGGGTGCCCCATGTGGGCGCCGATCACGGTGAGGTCGCGGAAGTCGATGAGGATGTCCTCCAAGAGCACCGGGTCCTGGCACCGAGAGCGCACCTGGGGGCCGGGGATGCCCACGTTGATCGACACCGGCAGTCCGAGCTCGGCGCAAGTGGCGTACACGGGGTAGTAGAGGCGGTGGTTGAGCTCGTACTGCTCGACGAGCGGTGTGACCCGCACCATCGCGAACGCGGGGTGCTGCGCCAGCTCCCGCACGCGGGCGCAGTTGGCGACCGGGCGGGTGGCCTTGTCGACGGCGGCCGACACGAGGAACCGGCCCGGGTGCTCCTCGGCGATGGCGAGGAAGTCCTCGGCCGCGTAGCCACCGAGGCGATGTGCCCGCTCGGGGTCGCTCAGGCCAGCAGTGAGCACGCCCGTGGTGATGCCCGCCGCGTCCATGGCCTCGAGCAAGCCCTCCACGGTGGGGCCCTTCGCGAGGTCCTCGCCGAAGAGCGCCCGCACGCCCTGGTTCTCCTCCTGCGCCACCCACTTGGCGGCGAAGGCCTCGGGGAACAGGTTCACCCATGCATCGACGATCATGGCCGGTGACCCTACCTGACGCGACTGTCAGAAATCGTGCCGGAGGGCTACGATCTCCACCATGCACGATCTCGGCTTTCGCCCCTTCGACGCCGACAACCACTACTACGAGGCAGAGGACGCCTTCACCCGGTACATCGACCCGTCGATGGCCAAGCGCTGCATGCAGTGGGCCGACATCAACGGCAAGCGGCGCCTGCTGGTGGGCGGGAAGGTCAACAAGTTCATCCC
>JBKJSO010000207.1:0-7576 GCA_046595835.1 Acidimicrobiales bacterium
ACAGCGTGAAGGTCCCGGGCTGGCCCTTCGCGACCAGCCAGGCCATGCCGTCCCGCAGCGCCCGGCCGGTCGCCTGCTCGTCGGTGACCATCCGGATGTTGGCCGGAAGCCAACCGCTGGCCAGCAGCGACTGGCGGATCAGACGGACGTCGTTGGCGCTGCCGATCGTGTCGCGAGTCGGGTTGCGGTAGTTCGTGACACCGACCAGGAAGGCGTAGCGGTCGGCGGGGGCCGCGGTGCGCGCCGGCCGGATGTCGTTCTGCGGGCCGGGAGGCGGCCCGAGCACGGAGGCGACGTCGAGGGCCGGCCGGGCGGCCGAGCGCAGCGGCGCCTGCCGTACGGGGGCGGGCCGGGGCGCTGGGGCGGCGACGACGGCGGCCACCGGACTCGGCGATGGAGAGGGCGACGGCGACGGTGCTGCGACGGGCTCCACGACCGGGAGCTCGGCCTCCTCGACGACCTGTATCGACTGCTCCTCGAAGGATGCGACGGCGCCCGCGCCCGCGAGCAGGACCAGGCCGAGCGACCAGGCGGTCATCTCAACCAGCCAGCGCGGGGCGCGTCGCGTCACCGGGTCAGCCTGCAGCAAGGTCACGCCGGATGCAACGCACGAAGGCCCCAAAAAGTGACGACCGCTACCCGAGCGCGTGAGTCAGATCGGCCAGCAGGTCCTCAACGGTCTCGATGCCCACCGACAGTCGCACCAGGTCTGCCGGGACCTCGAGCTGCGAACCAGCGACCGAGGCGTGGGTCATGCGGCCCGGGTGCTCGATCAGCGACTCGACGCCCCCGAGGGACTCCCCCAGGGTGAAGACGCGCGTACGCCGGCAGACCTCCAGCGCCGCCGCCTCGCCCGCTGCCAGGCGGAAGGACACCATCCCGCCGTACTGGCTCATCTGCTTGGCGGCGACCTCATGACCCGGGTGCTCGGGCAGGCCGGGGTACAGCACGGAGGCGACCGCCGGATGGGCCTGGAGCAGGTCCACGACCCGGGCGGCGTTGGTGCAGTGCCGGTCCATGCGTACGCCCAGGGTCTTCGCGCCCCGCAGCACCAGCCAGCTGTCGAAGGCGCCGGGCACCCCGCCCATGGCGTTCTGGTGGTAGGCCAGCTCCTCGCCCAGCGCCACGTCACCGGTCACCAGCGCCCCTCCGACCACGTCGGAGTGACCGCCGAGGTACTTGGTGGTGGAGTGCACGACGACGTCAGCGCCGAGCGCGAGCGGCTGCTGGAGCGCGGGCGTGGCGAACGTGTTGTCCACCACGACGATGCCGTTGCGCCCATGGGCCAGCGCGCTGATCGCCTCGATGTCGAGGACGCGCAGCCACGGGTTGCTCGGGGTCTCCAGCCACACCATGCGGGTGGTGGGTCGCCATGCCGCCACGATCGCGTCGTGGTCCGTGAGGTCGACGGTGTCGACCACGAGGCCGGCCAGCCCGTGCACCTTCACTGCCAGTCGGATCGTGCCGCCGTAGGCGTCGTCGGGCAGCAGGAGGTGGTCGCCCGGCGAGAGGAGACGCATCAGTGAGTCCTCCGCGGCGAGCCCTGATGCGAACGCGAAGCCAGCCGATGCGCCCTCGAGCACGGCGAGGTGCGCCTCGAGCGCGGCGCGGGTGGGGTTGCCGCTGCGGCTGTACTCGAAGGCCAGCGGCTTGCCGACTGCTTCCTGGGCGAAGGTGCTGGCCAGCGAGATCGACGGCACGACCGCGCCCGTGACCGGATCGGGTGGGCCCGCACCGTGCACGGCCCGAGTGCCGAAGCCCTTGTCATCGAGCGACACCATGGGTCAGCGCCCCCGCTCGCCGACGAGGCTGCCCAGCACGTCGGAGCGCGTGATGACGGCCACGGGGTGGCCGCCGTCGAGCACGAGCGCGGCCGACGCCTGCTCAAGTCGGTCGATGGCGAGGTCGATCGGCTCGCCGATGCCGATGGTGGGCATCGGCGAGCCCATGACGTCGCCGACGGGCGCATCGAGGGCGGCCGGGTCAGCCATGGCGGCATGGAGGAGCTGACGCTCGGACACCGCCCCGATCACCTCGGCGAGCACCACCGGCGGCTCGTGCTTCACGACGGGCATCTGGCTCACCTCGAACTCGCGCAGGATCTCGATGGCCTGGCGCACCGTCTCATCCGGATGCGTGTGCACGAGGAGGGGGAGGCCAGGGGCGCGCTCTCGCAGGAGGTCGCCCACCGTGCGGCCGACGGCCCGCAGGAACCCGTGGTCGGCCATCCAGCCGTCGTCGTAGAGCTTCGACAGGTAGCCCCGGCCGGAGTCGGGGATGTGGACGACGACCACCGCGTCCGACGGCAGGCCGGCGGCGACCTGGAGGGCGGCCGCGATGGCCGTGCCTCCGGAGCCACCGATGAGCAGGCCCTCCTCGCGCGTGACGCGCCGGGCGGTGCCGAAGCTCACGGCGTCGCTGATGGCGACGACCTCGTCGATCACAGAGGGGTCGTACGTGCTGGGCCAGAAGTCCTCGCCGATGCCCTCGACGAGGTAGGGCCGACCGGTGCCGCCGGAGTAGACCGAGCCCTCCGGGTCGGCGCCGATGGTGCGGATGGCGGGGTTCTGCTCCTTGAGGTACCGGCCGATCCCGGAGATCGTGCCGCCGGTGCCCACCCCGCACACGAAGTGCGTGATGCGGCCCTTCGTCTGCTCCCAGATCTCCGGGCCGGTGGTCTCGTACTGCGATCGGGGGTTGTCAGGGTTGTGGTACTGGTCGGGCTTCCAGGCGTTCGGGAGCTCGCGGGCGAGCCGGTCGGACACGGAGTAGTAGGAGTCGGGGTGCGACGGGTCGACCGAGGTCGGGCACACGTGCACCTCGGCGCCGTAGGCCCGCAGCTGCGCGATCTTGTCGGGCGCCACCTTGTCGGGGCACACGAACACGCACCGATAGCCCTTGCGAGCGGCGACGATGGCCAGGCCCACGCCGGTGTTGCCGCTCGTGGGCTCCACGATCGTGCCGCCCGGTCGCAGCCGGCCGTCGCGCTCAGCGCTTTCGATCATGAGCAGCGCTGGCCGGTCCTTGGACGAGAAGCCCGGGTTGTAGAGCTCGAGCTTGGCCAGCACGTGGCAGTCGACATCACGGGCGGTGCGATCGAGCCGCATCATCGGCGTGTTGCCGATCAGCGCGATGAGGTCGTCGGCGACGTCCATCGGCGGACCGTCGTCGGTGAGACGATGCACCGGCACGCCCTCGAGCACGAGGTCGTCATCGGTGTGCAGCACGATCGGCAGCCCTCGATGGTGCAGCTCGTCGGCCACCGGCCCGGCCTCGGCGCCGCTCCCGAGCACGCCGACGCGGCGCGGGATGTGGCTGCGCAGGTCGGCGATGAGGGTGATGAGGTCGTCGCCCGGCTCGACGTGGACCGTACGGCGAGCCCGGGCCGTGAGGCGGGCGGGGGCGACGGCGTCGCCGACCACGACCAGGAGATCCATGCGCTCGACGCTATCGGCGCCGGGTCAGACGATGGGGTCGTACGATCCCGGCGATGGCGAGCGGCGCGGGACCAGGACCGGGCAAGCGGATCGCCGCCGCGCTGCGCGAGGGCGACCAGGTCACCCCGCTCGAGCTCTTCTTCGACCTCGTGTTCGTGCTGGCCATCACCCAGTGCACGGCGCTGATGGCCGCCGATCCCAGCTGGCACGGCCTGGCCAAGGGGATGCTGGCGCTCGGAATGCTCTGGTGGGCGTGGGTGGGGTACGCATGGCTCACGAGCGTGGTGGATCCGGAGGAGGGGATGGTGCGCATCGCCATCTTCGGCGCGATGGCTGCGCTGCTCGTCGTCTCCATGTGCGTACCGCGGGCCTTCGACCAGCTCGGCCTCACCTTCGCCTTCGCCTACGGGATCGTGCGCGCCGGGCAGCTCGGCCTGTTCCTCGTCGCGGGGCGCGACGCACCGGCGCTGCGGCGGTCGGTCTGGATGGGATTGGTGCCCAGCACGGCCATCGGTGTGTCGCTGCTCGTCGTGGCGTCCTCGGTCCAGGGCGTGGCGCAGGGAGCGATCTGGGCGGGCGCCCTCTCCCTCGACATGCTCGGGCCGTACCTGTTCGGCTCCGAGGGCTGGAAGCTCGTGCCCCACCACTTCGCGGAGCGCCATGGCCTGGTGGTGATCATCGCCCTCGGCGAGTCGATCGTGGCGATCGGTGTGAGCGCGCCGGTCGACGTCGACGGTGGCGTGATCGTCGCCGCCGTGCTGGGGGTGGTCCTGGCCGCGACGATGTGGTGGGTCTACTTCGACGTGTCGGCCATCGCCGCGGAGCGGGTGCTGGCCGACACGCCCGTCGGCAAGGAGCAGAACGAGCTCGCCCGCGACGCGTACTCGTTCTTGCACTTCCCGATGGTGGCCGGCGTGGTGCTCATGGCCCTTGGCCTGAAGACCACCATCGCTCACGTTGGTGAGCACCTGCGCCCGGAGACGGCCTTCGCCCTCGTGGGCGGGCTGGCCGTCTTCCTCCTTGCGCTCGGGGCGTTCCGCTACCGCGTCACCCACTCGTTCAGCCGCCAGCGCCTTCTCGTGGCGCTCCTGCTCGTCGTCGGCGTGCCCTTCGCCGACGAGGTGCGCGCGGTGGTCGCCGTCGCCGGTGCCACCGCCCTCATGGTGGCGCTCATCGCCTACGAGACCGTCCGCTACGCCGAGGGGCGACGCCAGATCCGCCACGCCGGCTGAGGGCATGAGCCCGACGTCGGTCCGGGCCGGCCGTCGACCAGACTCCGACCATGCAGTCGCCGTGGTCGGTCGTTCGAGAGGTGATCGGCGTGTACGACGCTGACGGCTCGCTTCGGGGTGAGGTGGCCTACGCGCTCCGCAAGGTCTCGGGCACTGCCCACTGCGCCTTGTGCGACATCACGCACGCGGGCCTGCGACGCCGGCCGGGCTTCGATGAGATGCGAGAGCGCCTCGGCGTGCCGCTCACCCTGTTGCACAGAGACGAGCGCCCACCCGACGTGCTAGCGGTAACAGGCGACCGCACGCCGGTCGTCGTGGTGCGCACCGACGGCGGCCTCGAGCCGCTGCTGGACGCGGCAGACCTGGCGCGCTGCGGGCCGTCGCCCGAGGCGCTCTTCCAGGCAATCGACCTCGCAATGGCTGCGGCCGGTCTGCGGGTCGAGGCGAGCTGAGCGGCAGCACAGCGAGCAGCGGGGGCTGTTGTGCTCAGCCGAAGACGGCGGCCATGAACGCCTGGAAGCCGCTTTGGTCGAAGGACACCTGCATGCGGGCGCCCTCGGTGGAGATGTCGAGCGACGGGCAGAAGAAGTCGCCGTCCTCGGTGAAGAAGTGCGGCGAGCCGGTGACGCCACGACGGCGGCCCTCGATGAGGTCGGCGAGCACGGCGGCCTCGTCCTCCTCGGTGGCCAGCGGCACCTCGTGCCGGGCCGCCAGGTGGGCGAGCACCTCGAGGTCGGACACGTCGCGACCCTGCTCCCACAGCGCGTCGCGTACGCCCAGGCTGAACGCTTCCCCTGGTCCGGGGCCCGCTCGGTAGGCGGCCGAGGCGGCGGCCAGCGTGGTGAGGGTGGTGGTGGGAAAGCTGGCCGCGTCGAAGCCCGCGAAGAGGTCGGGAGCGACCTCTGCTTGCAGCGCCACGATCTCGGGGGCGAGGTGGTCACCGGAGTGCGGTGTGTCGTTCACCCGCTCCAGGGGCCATGCCCGGATGCGCAGCAGCGGGCCCGGGGCGCCGCGCTTGCGGCGAACATCGGCGAAGCGTCGCAGACCCGCGTGTGCGAACGGACAAGCCACGTCGGCGTAGACCTCGATCTGCTGCATCCCGGTTGTCTACCCGGGCGGCTGCCGGTCCAGCCCGAGGCAATAGGTCCCGATTCGTAGAGCCGGAGGCAATGAGTCCCGCATACGGGACCTATCGCCTCGAGAGGTGCGGTGTGGAACCTATCGCCTCGCCCATCAGCCGAGCGTCAGCGCGAGCAGGGGGATCGTCACGAGGGCCAGGAGCAGGCCGACGCCCACGACGGTGGTGGCCAGCTCCTCGTCGAGGCCGGCACGTGCCGCGACCACCCCGGCCGTGACCATCGGGGGCATGCCGGCCTCGAGTACCGAGGCGCGCCAGGCCGGGTCGTGGCGCCCGCCCGCCGCCACGGCGACCGCCAGCACCGACAGCGGCAGCAGCACCATCTTCGTGCTCAGGCACCAGATCGCGGCTTGCCGAGCGTGGGTGGTGGCGGCAACGCGGAACCGCAAGCCGAGGGCCAGCATGGCGAGCGGGGCCACGAGCCGGCCCACCTGGCCGAGGGCGTGATCGAGGCCGACGGGGAGCTCGACCACGCGGACTGCGAAGCTGACCAGCACCGCCAGGAACGGGGGGAACCGGAGGAGTCGGTTGAGCACGGGGCCCCAACCGCCCTCGCCGTGGCCCCAGTGCGCGGCGATCACCGAGCCGTAGACGGACAGGCCGAAGCCCGTGCCGATCTGGTCGAAGGCAAGGGCTCGGCTGAGCGCGGCGGAGCCCAGCAACGACGACACCATGGCGAGGCCGAGGAAGGTGGTGTTGCCGAGCGGGGTGACGAGCAGCAGCGCCCCGACCGTGGCGCGACTCCACCCGTAGCGGCGCCCGGCGCCGACGATCACGACCGCCGCGAGGGCCAGGCATCCCCACGCGGCGGCCACCGGGACGGCCAGGTCCGCGCCGAGGGCCAGATGGGGCAGCTTGGCGATGATGAGCGCTGGGACGAGCACCGAGATCACCGCATGGTCGAGCCACGGCACGAGCCCGCGAGCCCGGGGCACGACGCGCTGGAGGATCAGCCCGACCGCGAAGCAGGTGAGGACGACGGCGAGCACGATCTGGCTGGTCTGGTGGCCCGGCGCCTCGGGGCGGGGCTACCAGCCCTTGAAGTCGGGGGTGCGGCGCTCGCCGAACGCCGTGATGCCCTCGGCCATGTCGGCGGTGGCCGTCACGAGCTCCTGGGCGTAGGCCTCCTCCTCGAAGGCGGTGTGGCGGCCCGACTCGTGGCTGCGGTTCACGAGCCACTTCGTCATGGCGATGGCCTTCGAGGGTCCGGCGGCCAGGCGACCGGCCAGCTCGTCGACCGTCGCCGTGAGCTCGCCTGACGGCACGACACGGTTGGCGATGCCCCAGCGCTCGCAGTCGGCGGCGGAGAGCTCGTCGCCCAGGAACATGAGCTCCTTCGCCCGTTGCGGACCGACGATGCGCGGAAGGAGGTAGCAGCCGCCCGCGTCGGGGATGATGCCGCGCTTCACGAACACCTCGATGAGCCGAGCGGTGTCGGCCATCACCACCAGGTCGCACGCCAGCACGAGGTTGGCGCCCCCGCCGGCCGCCGTGCCGTTGACGGCTGCGATGACCGGCTTCTCGCAGTCGAGGATCGACCCGACCAGCCGCTGCCAGCCGCGGCGGATGAGGCGCGACACGTCACCGAGGGCTCGGTCGGGCGCACCCGCCGGGCGCGGCGGCTCGGGTCTCTGGGCGCCGCCGAGGCCGGCGCCCGTGCAGAAGTGCCGTTCGCCGGCACCGGTGAGCACGACGGCCCGCACACCCAGCGTGGCCGACAGCTCGTCGAACGTGTCAGAGAGGTGGTCGCGCATCTCGGCGCTGAGGGA
>JBKJSO010000319.1:0-5848 GCA_046595835.1 Acidimicrobiales bacterium
ACGCGCCGAAGCACGCCGGCATCACGTACTTCCTCGTCGACATGCATGCGCCGGGCGTGGAGGTGCGGGGTCTGCGGCAGATCGACGACGCCATCCACTTCAACGAGGTGTTCCTCGACGGCGTTCGGGTGCCCCACGACCACGTCGTCGGCGAGGTCGGCGGTGGCTGGCGGGTGGCGATGACCACGCTCACGGCCGAGCGCAGCTCGATCGGCGAAGGTGGGCAGACCCGGTGGGGCGACGTGGCCGAGCTGGCCCGCGGCCTCGGCCGTGCCGACGACCCTGTGCTGCGCCAGGAGATCGCCCGACTCCACACGCGTGAGCAGATCCAGCGCTGGCTCGTCTACCGGGTGCGCACGGCCGTCGCCAAGGGGGTGCCGCCAGGCCCGGAGGCCTCGGTGCTCAAGCTGGTGAACAGCCACCAGGTGGAGCACATGGGGGCGGTGCTCATGTCGGTGCTGGGTGCGTACGGCACGCTCTGGCACGACGACGCCCCCGATGGCGGCTTCTGGCAGGACGTCTTCCTGTTCCAGTGGTCGAGCCGCATCGGCGGCGGCACGGAGAACATCCAGCGCAACATCCCCGGCGAGCGCGTCCTCGGCCTGCCCCGGGAACCCGACCCGAACAAGGGCCTGCCCTGGCGCGACCTCCCTCGGGGCTGAGCCTCGGGTGGCTCGCGCCACATGCCCGACGGCCACCGAACGGCTAGGCGCGGGTCCAAACGGAGCCTGAGGTGTAGCGCCGCAGGCCCAGAGTGAACGTCGACGTAGCCGCCGCGACGAACACCCCGGCCACCCCGACCAGCTCGACGGCGCGCGCGACGTCGAAGTCGTCGATCAGCCGGGCGGGCACCGCCGCCACGAACACCGCGGGTACGAGCGTGAACAGGAAGACCTTCACCGCTCCGGCGAAGACGTCGACCGGGTAGGCCCCCAGCAGCAGCATGGCGTGGAACCCCAGCTCTCCCGACTCGCTTCGGCCGAGGAAGAACGCGAGCGCTCCGGTGAGGACGAGGAAGCTGGTGAGGAGGGCGGTCGACGCCACCACCACGAGGACGAACACCGCGAGCCGCGCTGGCGTGGGATGGCCCACCGCAACGAACAGCACGATGCCGAAGGCGAGGTCACCCATGTTCACCGGTTCGATACGGCGCACGAGCAGGTGGGCGAGCGGCGGCACCGGTAGGGCGAGCACAGCGTCGAGGTCTCCGCCGACGGCCATCACTCCGACACGGCGCGCGTTGGCGAAGACGCCGAGCGACAGCCCGCCAGCCGTGGTCAGCACCGCCTGGAGCAACAGGATGCGATCGGTGTCCCACCCGCCGAGGGTGCCAACGCGCCGGATGAACAGCACCCAGAAGAGCACCCACACCAGGTCGTTCGCGGCCATGACCGCCATCTGCGACGCGAGCGCGCCCGGCTTGGCAGCCGCTTCCGCGAACGCATTGCGCAACGTCGCGCGGAGCCCCCTCACCCGCCGACCACCTGGAGCCGCCGCTCGCCTGCGGAGAACACGCCCACCGCGACGGCCCACAGCACACCGATCCACGCGACCTGCTGGACGAGCAGCACCGGTTCGACGTGGCCGGATGCCAGCCGCGCCGGCGCGTAGGCCATCGCCCGGAACGGCAGGAACAGGGCCACGCGCTCCAGCCCGTGCGGCAGAAGCTCGAGGGGGATGATCATCCCGCCGGTGATGAAGACGGCCTTGAGGTAGAGGAACCACGCCGAGCCCGCGTCGCGGAGCCAGAACGCGGCCGCCGCAACCGCGTGCTGGGCGATCAGGTTCGCGACGACGGCGAGGACCAGACTCGGCGCCGCGAGCAGAAGAGCAGCCGGCTGCGGCGGCAACCCCGCGACGACTGTGGCCAGCAGCGCGCCTGCACCCCAGAGCACCACCAGCTTGGGCAGCGTTCGCCCCACCTCGCTCGCGACGCGGATGCCGAGCACCGAGGCTGGCCGCAGCAGCTCGACGGCGATGGCGCCGGAGCCGATGTCGTCGCCGATGTCGGCGATCAGGCGCGCGTGGATCGCGACGGTGGCGGCCTCGGATGTCACGATGTACCAGGTCAGCGCGACGGCGCTGTAGCCCGCCAGATCGCCACCGTTGTGGGCCACGGCGACGCGCCACAGCCCCGATAGCACGGCCACGATCACGAGGTAGAACACGAGTGACACGCCAAGCCCGCCCGGGGCCGCGACTACTCGGTGCGCTGCCCCGCGCAGGGCTTCGACGAGCGCGCGTCGCGTCATCGGGCAGGCAGCTCGTAGATCTCGGCAATGACCTGCTCGAGGGGCGGGTCCATCACCGAGATGTCGACGACCGCTGGTCCGTCGAGCAGAGTGTCGAGCACGGCGCGGATCGGGGTCAGCTGCGTATCGACGACGACACGCATCCCCTGGTCGGTGTGCTCCAGCACGGTCACCCCTGGGTGCGTCGGCGCAGCGATGGGAGCGACAAGGCCGACCTCAACGACCTTGGTGGCGAGCAGAGCGCGCCGCATGGCACTCACGTCGTCGTCATAGATCACCTCGCCGTGGTTGATGACGATGGCGCGCTTGGCCACGTGCTCGATGTCAGCGACATCGTGCGACGTGAGGAAGATCGTCGTCGCCTGCTGCTCGTTCAGCCGGACGAGCAGCTCTCGGAACCGCTGCTTCGCGACGAGGTCGAGCCCGATGGTGGGCTCGTCGAGGAAGAGGATCTCGGGATCGTGGAGCAGGCAGGCCGACAGCTCGCAGCGCATCCTCTGACCGAGCGAGAGCGATCTCACGGGTTGGTCGAACAGGTCGGTGGCGTCGAGGAGGTCGCCGAGCTCCGCGACTCGTCGCCGCTCGACGTCGTGGTCGAGCCCGTAGATCGCGGCAAGCATGCGGTACGACTGGCGGGGGGTGAGCTCAAGCCAGAGGAGGGACCGCTGCCCGAACAGCGTGCCGATGCGTCGGGCCAGCCGCTTGCGATCCTCCCACGGCGTCACGCCCAGGACGGTGGCCGTGCCGCTGGAGGGGTGCAGGATCCCGGTGAGGATCTTGATGGACGTCGACTTCCCGGCACCGTTCGGTCCGATGTAGGCCACGCGCTCGCCCGCCGACACGTCGAGGTCGAGCTCGCGCACCGCCTCGACCTGCCGCCGCGCCCGCCGTCGGCCCGTCTTGAAGACCTTCGTGAGGGCCCGCGCCTCGATCGCCATCGCCCCAGCGTGGCCGACGGTGCCCCCCTTCGCCGCGCTGTTTCCCGGACCACACCGGTTTTTGCGCCAAAACTGGTCGCCGCGCGCCCAGGAATAACGCAAGAACCACGACTGCACTTGGGTGCGACGGCGAGTCAGAAACGGACGAGGCGACCCGGGCGCTCGCCGGTGGACCGGCCGTGCTCAATGGTGACCTGGCCCGCGACGAGGGTGGCGACGTAGCCGTCGGCTTTCTGGATGAGGCGACGGCCGCCAGCCGGGAGGTCGAAGACCATCTCCGGCGCGTGCAGGGCCATGGCCTCGAGGTCGATGAGGTTGAGATCGGCTCGCTTGCCTGCGGCGACGATGCCGCGGTCGGTGAACCCGTAGGCAGCGGCCGTGCGCGACGTCTGCAGGCTGACGGCCTGCTCCAGGCTCAGGCGAGCCCCTCGGGTGCGACCGTTCACCCAGTGGGTGAGGAGGTAGCTCGGCATGCTCACGTCGCAGATCAGCCCACAGTGGGCGCCACCATCGGAGAGCCCGAGCGTGGTGTTGGGATCGGTGATCATCTCGCGGATGGCCTCGTGGTCGTGGTCGACGTAGCTGGCCAGCGGGGCGAAGAGGAACGCCTGGCCGTCCTGCTCGAGGAGCCAGTCGAGCGCCACCTCCTGCGGGGAGCGGCCCTCCCGGGACGCCACGCTCTCGATGCTGGCCGACGACGGCGGCTCGTAGTCGGGCGGGTCGCCGAGGGGGAAGATCTGCCCCCATCGCTGCATGAGGCCACGGGCGATCGGGTTGCTTGTGGCTGGTTGCTCGGCGAGCAGCACCCCTCGCACCTCCGGCTGGCGCAGGCGCGCCACCCGCTCCGCGAGCGGTAGCTCGGCGAGCGCCCGGTAGGTGGGGTGCGTGACGAACGGGTGGAGCGACGACTGCAGGCCAAAGAGCATCCCCGTGGGCCGGCAGGCGACCTGCGGGATGATGCGCCGACCCGCCGCGCGATCCTCGACGGCGGAGGCCAGCGCGCCGCGAAAGGCGTCGGGCGCGTAGCCGGCCTGGGCCAGCGCGTAGGTGGCGGTGGCGCCGGTGCGCTCCACCAGCTCGACGAGCCAGGCCCGGTCGTCGACACCGCCCTGCTGGTCGGACACGAGCTGGAACACGCCGTGCCCGGCGCGCCCGATGGCGTCGCCCAGCGCGAGCAGCTCGTCGGGTGCGGCGTTGGTGCCGGGCACGAGCCCGTGCTTCGAGCTGTGCAAGATCGTGCGACTCGTGCTCACACCGCAGGCGCCGGCGCGCAACCCCTCCTCGGCGAGGCGGGCCATCGACGCGATGTCGTCCGGGGTGGCGTCCTGCTCGTGGGCCCGCTCGCCCATCACGTAGGCCCGCAGCGCGGCGTGGGGCACCTGCGCGGCCACGTCGATGGCGCGCGGCGTCTTGTCGAGGGCATCGAGGTACTCGGGGAAGCTCTCCCAGTCCCACGCGATGCCCTCGTGCAGCGCCGATCCGGGGATGTCCTCAACACCCTCCATCAGCTCGATGAGGAAGCCCTCGGCGCCCGGACGCACGGGCGCGAACCCCACGCCGCAGTTGCCCATGACCACGGTGGTCACACCGTGCCAGCTCGATGGCGTGAGCTCGGGGTCCCAGGTGACCTGGCCGTCGTAGTGCGTGTGGATGTCGACCCAGCCGGGTGCGACGACCAAGCCGTCGGCATCGAGCTCGCGTGTGCCCCGCCCGTCGACCGTGCCGACCTCCGTGATGCGACCGTCGTCCACCGCGACGTCGGCGGTGAAGGCCGGCGCCCCGGTGCCGTCGACCACGGTCCCTCCACGGATCACGAGCTCGTGCATCTGGTCCCCCTTGACCGGTTCTGTGGAGCGTTGCGCGCACAGCGCGGGCGCAACGCTCCACAGATCATGTCGGCTCTTGACCGATCGGTCTAGTTTTCGACTGGGCGGGCACCCCCACTACCGTGACGGCGTGACCGAGCACCCGATGACCGAGCGCCTCTCCGAGCTGGCAAAGCGCAAGGAGCAAGCCCTCCACGCTGGCTCCGAGCGCTCCGTGGAGCGCCAGCACGCCAAGGGGAAGATGCTGGCCCGGGAGCGCATCGAGTTCCTCCTCGACCCAGGCTCCTTCCACGAGCTCGACATGCTCGCCCGCCACCGCGCGCACGACAGCGGCCTGCTCGAGCGGCCCTACACCGACGGCGTGGTCACCGGCTGGGGCACGATCGACGGGCGCAAGGTCTTCATCTTCAGCCAGGACTTCACCGTGTTCGGCGGCGCGCTGGGCGAGGTGTTCGCCGAGAAGATGCACAAGCTGATGGACATGGCGCTCAAGGTCGGCGCTCCGGTCGTCGGGCTCAACGACGGCGCCGGCGCCCGCATCCAGGAGGGTCCGGTCAGCCTGGTCTCCTACGGCGGGATCTTCTACCGAAACGTGATGTCCTCGGGCGTGGTGCCCCAGATCAGCGTGATCATGGGCCCGTGCGCCGGCGGAGCCTTCTACAGCCCGGCCATGGCCGGCTTCGTGTTCATGGTGGAGGACACCTCCTACATGTTCATCACCGGGCCCGACGTCGTGAAGACGGTCACCGGCGAGGACGTCACCCAGCAGGAGCTCGGCGGCGCCCAGGCCCACTCCACCAAGTCGGGCATCGCAGCGTTCACTGCCCCGGAC
>JBKJSO010000069.1:0-7725 GCA_046595835.1 Acidimicrobiales bacterium
TCGTGGGCATCGAACTTGCTCAGCATCACGACGAGGTTGCCCTCGAAGGCGAAGCGTAGGAAGCCCCACTGAGCGGCGCCGTGCATGAGCGGCGGCAGGTTGAGGGAGCGCAGCGGCGCCTCGACGACCTTGGCCTTCTCGGCCAGGCTCCACTCATCGGCGACGCGCTCGTTCGAGTACGCGCCGATGCCGCCGCCGAGGGCGAAGAAGACGTCCTCGTGGCGCCACACCACGCCTTTGGGCATGCCCGTGGTGCCGCCCGTGTAGAGGACGTAGTGGTCATCGGGCGAGCGGGGGCTGAAATCGCGAACGGGCGAGCACGACGAGAGCGCGTCCTCGTAGCCGACGGAACCGAGGCTGGCGAGGAGATCGGCGAGGTCGTCTGGCGCAGCCGTTGCGTCATCGATGTGGATCAGGTGGCGCAGGAGCGGAAGGTCGCCACGCACTGCGGCCAGGCGGGGTGCCAGCTCCCGGTCGTAGACCACGGCCTTGAGGTCGGCGTTGTCGAAGAGGTAGCGGAGCTCCTCGGCGACGTAGCGGAAGTTCACGTTCACCGGCACCGCGCGGACCTTGTAGGCCGCCAGGGCGGCCTCGATCCACTCGACGCTGTTCGAGCCGTAGACACCGATGTGGTCGCCCGCGCCGATGCCGCGGTCCGCCAGGTGATGCGCGAGCTGGTTGGCCCGTGCCTCGAGCTCGCCGTAGGTGCGCCGCTGGGCCCCGACGACCAGGACCTCGCGGTCCGCCACGGAGTCGACCGTGTGCTCGAAGAGATCGGCGATGTTGAACGCCATGCCCTGACGTTAGGCGCTGATCTGATGGGTCGTCAGATTACGACGAGGACCGGTCAGGTGGTCGTCTTCGCCGCGGCGGTCCTCTTGGCCGATGCCCGCTTCGCGGCGGCGGGCTTCGTCGCGGGCGCCCGCTTCGTCGCAGCCTTCTTGGCCGGCACCCGCGTCGCGGCGGGCGCGTTCGCGAGCGAGTGGACAGCGGCAAGGAGCTCGGCCATGGCGTCGTCGACGTAGTCGACGAGGTCCCACACGTCGGGCACGAGCTCGCGGCAGGCCATGAAGCCGATGTCGACGTGGTCCATGTAGGACAGCACGGTGATGTTGAGTCCGGCCCCTTCCATGACCGGTCCCATCGGCAGCGTGTACTCGAGCTTGGCGCCGGCGTAGTAGAGCGGGA
The DNA here is from genome assembly GCA_046595835.1 of Acidimicrobiales bacterium. Classification (GTDB taxonomy): domain Bacteria; phylum Actinomycetota; class Acidimicrobiia; order Acidimicrobiales; family VFJN01; genus VFJN01. The sequence goes on from JBKJSO010000069.1 coordinate 1,189, forward strand.
ACGGCGGGCCGGGCACGTTGGAGATCACGACGTTGTGGATCGGCCGATGGGCGTCGGCGAGGTGGAGACTGGAGTAGAGGCGGGCCGCCAGTGCGAACGTCGTGGGTGCCGCGTGCTCGGCCCAGTCTTGGAGGAGGTGCGCTCCCAGCGCGTTGTGATCTTCTTTGGCCCCGCCGGTGATCCGGTTGATCGTGCGCAGGCGCTCGATCGGGTCATCCACATCGGTGGCGAGCGAGGTGAACATGGCCGACACCTTGTTGTTCATCTCGCCGCGCTCATCATCGCCTCGCACCGATACCGGGCACACTGCGATGAGGGGCTCGGCCGGGTTGCCTCCGTGCTTCTCGAGGTAGCGCCGCAGCGTGCCCCCCATCAACCCGAGGACGACGTCGTTCACAGTGCAGCCGACGGCGTTCTTGATCAGCTTCACGTCGGACAGGGACACCCGGGTGAAGGACATCCGCCGGTGCGGGGTGATGGCCGCGTTCCAGGGCGTGTGCGGAGCGGTGAGCGGCACTGCGCCGACGATCGCGTCGGGGTCACGGTGACGGGAGACGAGGGCGCCGACGGTACGGGCCGTTGTGCCGATCAGCGGGAGCAGCCCCACCTGCCGGCGGGCGCGGGAGGCCAGCGCGTGGCCGACCAGCTCGAGATCGGACGGGATGGGTTCGGGGGTCCGATCCTCCGGCGGGTCGAGGTCGCGGCCTTCCGGGCTGGCGTCGAACAGGTTGACCATCAGCTCCGCACCCGACACGCCGTCGACCGCACAGTGGTGCATCTTCGTGACCACGCCGATGTTGCCGTCGGCGAGGCCCTCCACCACATAGAGCTCCCAGAGGGGCCGGCTGCGATCAAGGGGGGTGCTGGCGATCTGAGCGGCCAGCTCGGCCAGCTCCCGATGGCCACCCGGAGCGGGGGCACCGACGCGGCGGATGTGGTAGTCGAGGTCGAAGTGCGGGTCCTCGACCCAGATGGGGTGGTTGAGGCGGAACGGCACGGAGACGATCCGGCGCCGGAACGGTGGCACCAGGTGCAGCCGCGAGGCGATGAACTCCTTGATGGTGGCGAAGTCGTAGCCACCCGGCATCGTCGACGGATCGAAGATGGCGGTCATGGCCACGTGCATGTGCATGTTCGGCGTCTCGAAGTAGAGAAAAGACGCGTCAAGGCCAGAAAGTCGCTCCATGGTTGGTGACGTTAGGCGTTGGAGTGGACTTCACCTGCTTGCAACCGGGCACACTAGAGGCATGGGTGTTGCACTTCTCGTGATCGGACTGTTGGGCGCGGTCCACGCCGCCAACGCGCTCGCACCGCGCAAGCGACCACCTGTCGTGTTCCTCTGGAGCTTCCTGTCCTCATGGATCACCATCGAGCTGGTGTGGCACCACCTCGTTCTCGGGGTCGTGGTCACCGCGTTCCTGGTCGCTCGCGGCGCCCTCGATCAGCCCGCTGGCGTCGTCGGCCTCATCGTCATGCTCGGGGCGCTGGCCGCGCTGCTCCACATCGCCTGGACCACCCGACGCACGGTGCTGCAGGTGCGAGGCGCCCTGGAGGACCTCGAGCCTGGTCCCGAGGCGCCGCGCTTCCCCCGCATCCAGGTGGTGCTCCCGTTCCTGATGGGTCGCCGCAAGGGCGTGCACCTTCGCCGAAACATCGCCTTCGGTCGGATCGAGGGCAAGACGCTGCGCCTCGACGTCACCGTGCCGAGCGCGCCCGTGCCCGGCGGAGGTGCGCTTCGGCCCGCCCTCATGCAGATCCACGGTGGCGGCTGGGTCATCGGCGACAAGCGCGAGCAGGGCCTGCCCCTCCTCGGTCACATGGCCGCCCAGGGCTGGGTGGGCTTCAACGTCAACTACCGGCTGAGCCCCGGGGTGGCCTTCCCCGAGCACCTCATCGACCTCAAGCGGGGCTTGGCGTGGATTCGGGAGCACGCCGCAGAGTTCGGTGTCGACCCCGAGTTCATCTGCGTCACCGGGGGCTCGGCCGGCGGCCACCTCACCGCACTGATGGGGCTGACCCAGGGGGAGGCTCGCTTCCAGCCGGGCTTCGAGTCCGCCGACACCACCGTGGCGGCTGCCGTGCCCTTCTACGGGATCTACGACTTCACCGACGGCGGCGCGTTCGGCGCCGACCCCGAGATCTTCAGGAAGTTCCTCGAGCCCGTGGTGATGAAGGCGTTCCTCGAGGAGGAGCCCGAGAAGTTCCGGGACGCGTCGCCGATCCACCACATCAGCGCTGACGCACCGCCGTTCCTCGTGATCCACGGCGATCGCGACACCCTGGCCCCCGTGGAGGACGCTCGAACCTTCGTCGAGCGCCTGCGAGAGGTGTCGACCCGGCCGGTCCTCTACGCCGAGATGCAGGGTGCCCAGCACGCCTTCGAGGTGTTCCCGTCGGTGCGCAGCGCCCGCGTCATCGAGGGTGTCGAGCGCTTCCTCACCACGCTGTGGGAGCGCCGCCACCAGCCGTCGGAGCCCAGCGAGCCGGAGCTCGAGGACGCCCTCACCGACTGAGCGTGTGCTGGGCGGCAGACTAGAACGTGTTCTAGTCTGCCGGGCGTGGACTTCGAGGACACCCCGGAGGAGGCGGCCTTCCGAGCGGAAGCCCGCGCCTGGCTCCAGGCCAACGCGGTCCCCAAGGGCCACCCGGAGGACTTCTCCGCCGGCGTGTGGACGAACGCCTACGGCGAGGACGTCTACGTGAAGCGCTGCCGCGAGTGGCAGGGCCGACTCGCCGAGGGCGGGTTCGCCGGCATCACCTGGCCCCGCGCGTTCGGGGGTCGGGGGGGCCGCCCGATCGAATCGGCGATCTTCAACCAGGAGCAAGCCCACTTCGGGGTGTCGAACGGCGTCTTCGCGATCGCCATCGGGATGGTGGGTCCCACGATCCTCACCCACGGAACCGATGAGCAACGCCTGCGCTACCTGCCCGCGATGCTCCGGGGCGACGAGGTGTGGTGTCAGCTCTTCAGCGAGCCCGAAGCGGGCTCCGACCTCGCCAGCCTGTCCACCCGCGCCGTGCTCGACGGCGACGAGTGGGTGGTGACCGGTCAGAAGGTGTGGACCTCGGTGGCCGAACGGGCGGAGTGGGGCATCTTGCTCGCCCGCACGAACCCCGACGCACCGAAGCACAAGGGCATCACCTACTTCGTCGTCGACATGACGTCTCCGGGCATCGAGGTCCGTCCCCTCCGGCAGATGACGGGTCACTCGCACTTCAGCGAGGTGTTCCTCGACGAGGTCCGCATCCCCGTCGGGAACGTCATCGGCGAGGTGGGGGAGGGCTGGAAGGTCACCCAGACCACCCTGGCCAGCGAGCGCACGGCCATCGCCGGCGGTTCAGGCGGTGCCGATCCGCCCGGGCTGATCGAGCTGGCTCGAGCCTTCGGCCGGGCCGACGACCCCCTCACCCGTCAGGCACTGGTGGATGCCCATCTGCGCTCCGAGCTCCTGCGCTTTCTGCGCTGTCGCGCCCAGACAGCCCTGTCCAGGGGTACGCGCCCCGGTGCGGAGACGTCGGTGATGAAGCTGGCCTACGCGCGGTACATGCAGCAGATGACCACTGCTGCCATCCACGTGCAGGGTCCGGTGGGGATGCTCGACGGGGACGAGCTCCCCAGTGGAGGCGTGTGGACCACCAAGTTCCTGCACGCTCCATCGCTCCGGATCGCCGGCGGGTCCGACCAGGTGCAGGCGAACATCATCGGTGAGCGGGTCCTCGGCCTCCCCGCTGAGCCACGGGTCGATAGGGACGTACCCTTCCGCGAGCTCACCAAGGCAGCTCGGTAGGTTCGCCGCCATGACCGCCAGCGCAGAGGCGCTCACCAAGAGCCAGGCCGCTCGCCGACAGCGCGTGCTCCTCGCCGCCCTGCAGCTCGGCGCCGACGGCGGCTACGACGCCGTGCAGATGCGCGACGTCGCCGCCACCGCCGAGGTGGCTCTGGGCACGATCTACCGATACTTCCCATCGAAGGACGCCCTCCTCGCGGCAGCCATGGTCGAGTGGATGGAGGATCTCGAACGTCGCGTCACGCAGAAGGCACCCAAGGGCGACACGACTGCGGAGCGCGTCTATGACGTGCTCCGCCGGGCGGTGGCCACGATGGAGCGGCAGCCCAAGCTGGCCGAGGCGGTCATCACGGCGCTCACCTCCGATGACCGGGAGGCCGGTGGCGCCTCGGTCGCCACCACCGACGTGATGCAGCGGGTGATGCTGCGGGCCTTCCCTGACGACGTCGACCCGTTCATCGAGGCCGACATCGCGAAGGTGCTCGGGCACGTGTGGTTCTCCTGCCTGATCGCGTGGAGCAACGGCGGCGGCGACCTGGTCTGGGTGGCGGAGGAGCTGGAGACGGCCTGCCACCTGCTCTGCGACCACCTCGGGTAACCGTCCCACCCCACCGGCGGGCCCTACGCTGACCGTCCATGGATGCGGGCGACGTCTACCGGGCCCATGCCCGGGGCGTGCTGGGCTACCTCCGTCGCCAAGGGGTGTCTGATCCTGAGGATGTCCTCGGCGACGTCTTCCTGAACGTGTCCAAGTCGCTCCCGCGCTTCGAGGGCGACGACGACCACCTGCGCCGGTGGGTGTTCACCCTGGCCCACCACCGGATCATCGACGATCGGCGGCGGCGGGCCCGACGCCCGCTCATCGCAGACGAGGAGCCACCGGACCGCCCGGCCCCGCCCGCGCCGGAGGCCGCCGACCCCGAGCTGATGGCCGCCCTGTCGCAGCTCACCGACGAGCAGCGCGAGGTGATCCTGCTCCGCTTCATCGCCGACATGCCCGTCGAGGAGGTGGCCCGGCTCACCAACCGTTCATCGGGAGCGGTGCGGGCGCTCCAGCACCGTGCCATCGGTCAGCTGGCCCGCACCCTCAGCAACGAGCCGGCGGGCGACGAGGCCAGCGGTTGACGCTGGCCAACGTCGGGCCTGAGCGCCGGCCCCCGCTAGGCGAGAACCCGACGGTGGTCAGACCGCTCAGATCGCCCGGTCCCGGTCCTGCCAGTAGGGATCCCGGAGCTGACGCTTCAGGAGCTTTCCGGTGGGCTCGCGCGGCAGCTCGTCCACGAAGTCGATCGACTTCGGCCACTTGAACTTGGCCAGCCGTCCGGCCAGGTGCTCCATGATCGACGCCGCCAGCTCGTCGCCGCCGACCGCACCGCCGGCTGGCTCCACGACCGCCTTGATCTGCTCGCCCATGTCGTCGTCGGGGATGCCGAACACCGCAACGTCTCCAACGGCCGGGTGGGCGAGGATCTCGCCCTCGATCTCCGCGGGGTAGATGTTCACTCCGCCCGCGATGATCATGTCGCTCTTGCGGTCGCAGAGGAACAGGAACCCGTCGTCGTTCAGGTAGCCCACGTCGCCGACGGTGAAGAATCCGTCAGCGTCGTGGTTGTCATCGGTCTTGGCCTTGTCGCCCTTGTACTCGAAGTCCTGGCCGCCCATCTTCATCCAGACGGTGCCGGGCACCCCCGCGGCGACGCGCTGGCCGTCGTCGTCCGTGATCTTCAGCTCTGAGATCGGCCAGGGCGACCCGACCGTGCCGGGGTACTTGAGCCAGTCCTCAGGAGTGGCCGTGGTGCCGCCGCCCTCGGTGGCGCCGTAGTACTCCCAGATCACCGGACCCCACCAGTCGAGCATCTTGCGCTTCACGTCGATGGGGCACGGTGCCGCCGCGTGGATGGCCCATCGCATCGACGAGACGTCGTAGCGCGCCTTGACGTCGTCGGGCAGCTGCAGCATCCGGTGAAACTGGGTGGGCACCATGTGGGTGTGCGTGACGCCGTAGCGCTCGATCTTGGCGAGGGTCTCCTCAGGGTCCCACTTGTCCATGAACACCACGACGTGGCCTGAGTGCAGCGCGTTGCCCGCGAACGTGGTCACGGCCGTGTGGTAGTTCGGCGACGTGCACAGGTGCACGTTGCCGTCGCGGTGGGGGATGCCGAAGAGGCCGAAGAAGCCGGTGAACAGCTCGGCCGTGTCGTCGGCGCCGTACTCGGACAGTGTGCGCTTCACGCCCTTCGGCTTGCCCGTGGTGCCCGACGTGTAGTGCATAGCGGCACCGGCGCTGCGATCGTCGGGCAGGGTGTCGGGCTGCTCGGCGAGGAGCGCCTCGACGTCGCGGAAGCCGGGCACGGAGCCATGGGCGAGCCGCGCCTCGCTCGGCACACCCGCCTCCTCCGTCGCCGCAGCCACCACCGTCGCGAACCGCTCGTGAGCCACGATCGCCTTCGCTCCGGAGTCGGTGACGATGTAGCCGATCTCGGGCGCCGAGAGCCGGTAGTTGATCGGCACGTAGTACCAGCCGGCTTGCAGCGCCGCGAGGTAGACCTCGATCGGCAGGACCCCGTTCGGCAGGACCGCGGCGACCGCGTTGCCCTGCTCCAGCCCGAGCGAGCGGAGCAGGTGGACGTAGCGGTTCGCCCGCCCCAGGAGGGCCCCGGCCGCGTGCTCCGTGCCGTCCGGATCGACGACGGCGACGAAGTCCGGCTCGGCCTGGGCGTACTTGTAGAAGCCTGACATGACGGTTTGG
>JBKJSO010000119.1:0-2855 GCA_046595835.1 Acidimicrobiales bacterium
CATCGTGGGGACGCTACTGGGGTGGCCCTCGTAGGGTCACCGCATGACGACCGCACACGGCCCCTGGATCGACGTGCACGCCCATCCGGGTCGGTGCTTCCTCGCCGGGCTCGATGCCGACAACCCGCTCGCCCAGCTCCTGGGGGGCGACGGCTCAGTGGCCGCGCTGGGCGCCGCCCGGGAGGCGGGGCTCACCGCGGTGAGCTTCGCCACGGTGGCCGATCTCGCCGTGCTGACGATCGCGCCGGATGGCGGCCTGCGGGCGGGACGACCCTTCCGCGACGGCGAGGCCCTGGCCGACCACCGGCGCCAGCTCGACGGGCTGCGGCGTCTCGTGGATGACGTCGGCGTGGAGGTGGCGCAGACCGCGGCCGACCTCGAGCGGGCCCATGCCGACGGACGAACGGCGGTGCTCATCACCTGCGAGGGAGGCGACTTCCTCGAGGGTGACATCTCGCGCCTCGGCGACGCCCACCGAGCGGGCATGTCGTCGCTCACACTGGTGCACTACCGGGTCAACGACCTCGGCGACATCCAGACGGAGGAGCCGGTCCACGGTGGCCTCACCGACTTCGGCCGCGAGGTGGTGGTCGAGTGCAACCGGCTCGGCGTCGTCATCGACTGCGCCCACGCCACCCTCGCCACCACGTTGGGCGTGCTTGACGCGTCGTCGGCGCCGGTGATGATCTCCCACAGCCACCTCGATCACGCCGACCGACACCACCCCCGTCTTCTGTCCGACGACCACGCGCTGGCGGTGGCCGAGGCCAACGGGGTGCTCGGGGCCTGGCCCTCAGGGGTGACCAGCGCCACGATCGACGACTTCGCGGACGAGATCGGTCGCCTCGTCGACCTCGTGGGCGTCGAGCATGTGGCCATCGGCACCGACCTCGACGCCAACTACAAGCCAGTCGTCACGGCGCACGCACAGCTGGGCACCGTCGCCGAGCTGCTGGCCGAGCGCGGCTTCGGGGCCGGCGAGATCGACCAGGTGCTCGGCGGCAACGTGCTGGAGCTCTACCGCTGCGTCGCCGGCTGAGGACCGCTCGTCAGGTCGGCGGCTCGGCTGCTGCGGTCAGCGTCGTCTCGAGGTGGGAGGTGTCGTTGAAGCGGCGGATGTTCCAGCGCTGGGGCGTGACGACGAGGTGGGAGATCGAGGCGTTGTCGGCCGAGCTGAACGCCCACGGCCGAGAGCGCGCCGCCTGCGCGAACACCTCGCCGATCGTTCCGCCGTGGGCGAACACGGCCACGCGCTGGTCGGGGTGGGCGCCTGCGATGCGCTCGATGCCCCGGCGCACCCGCGTCGAGAACTCCGCCGCCGGCTCGGCACCGGGGATCACGTCCCAGCGCTCCTCTTCGATCATGCGCACCGCGATCGGGTCGAGCTCGGCCACCCGCTTGCGGAACTGGCCGCCTTCCCACTCACCGAGGTACACCTCGCGGAGGTCGGCCTCGACGATCGGTGTGAGTCCGAGCAGGTCGGCGAGGGCGGCGGCCGTCTGGCTGGTGCGGCGCAGGGTGGTGACGTAGATGGCGTCGATCCGCTCGGTGGCGAGGCGGGCGCAGACGTGGGCCGCCTGCTCCTCGCCCTCCGGCGACAGCGCGGGATCGCCGTGGCCGTCCACGAGGTCGAAGGGCTCGCCATCCACGGCCGGTTGTGACTCGCCGTGGCGGACCAGGATGAGCTCGGTGGCACCCGGCGGGGCTTGGAACCTGGGCTGACGATAGGAGCGGGGCTCGTTCACGGGCGTGGAGCGTAGGCGGAGAGGGGTGGCTGGCGCGAGAGTGGGGTAGGTAGGTACAACGTCGACTGAGTAGGAGACCCGCCATGGGCGTCATCCGCAAGAGCCTGTCCATCTCGACCCTCGGCATCGTGTCGTTCCGCTCGAAGAAGGAGCTGCTCCGACGAGCCGAGAAGGATCGTCGTGCCGCCGAGGCGGAGCTCACCCGCGAGTCGGCGGCCCGCGCCGCCCTCGATCGCCGGGTGGCGGCCGCAGAGCGACGCGTCGAGCAGGCCGAGCTGGCCGCGCTGCGCGAGGCCAAGGTGGCCGCCAAGGCCAAGGCGAAGCGCAGGGACCGTCGCGGGCGGCGCGCCCGACGGCAAGGCATCGAGCGCACCGCGATGGAGGTCATTGGGGGCCTCGTCGACGCCGCCCGTCCCGCCGTGGAGGAGCAGGCGAAGGCAGTGGGCCGCCGGGCCCGCAAGGCGGGCAAGGCATCGCGCAAGGCCGCGGAGCGTGCCCAGCACGAAGCCGCTGCCACCGGTCGCCGAGCCCGCGTGAACCTGCGCAAGGCCGAGCGGGCGATGGCGCCCCGCATCGAGGCCGCCACTGACCGGGCCCAGGCGCTCGCCGAGGACGTGGTCGATCTCACCACGGGTGCGGCGGACAAGCTGAAGGATCGCGCCGACGCCGCTCGTTCCGGTCGCTGAACGGGGGAGCGCTCCCGCTCAGCCCCGCGCGAGGTAGTCGGTGACCGGCACGGATGCCGGCTCGTCATAGCCCACGGGTAGGTACAGGTCGCCCTGGTCCGTGGCGTACCACACGCCCCAGTGGTAGTACGCGAGGAAGGCCCGCGGGTGCTCCGCCAGGAGGTCGGCGTAGAGGCGGACGCCGAGCACGTAGTGGCTGCTGTGGTTGTAGCGGTACAGCGCGTTGTCGATGTCGGTGGCCCCGTTGTTGGCGGCCAGGTACCGAGCGGCACCCATGATCGCGTCGTGGGCGTCGTTGATGTCGCCCCCGGCGCCGTACGCCGCCCAGGTGGGGAGCATGAACTGCATCGGGCCCTGCGCGCCGGCCGAGGAGGTGCCGCGGATGCGGCCGAACCCCGTCTCCACGAGGTTGATGGCGGCCAGG